>DASSQB010000581.1:0-2719 GCA_035702725.1 Terriglobales bacterium
GGGAACGTAGTTGCTGCCATCCTGATCGCACTGGTCTCGATTGGGGTTCAATTCTACGTCTCAGCCTTCGGGAAAAACTATAATGCCATGTACGGCAGTCTCGGAGCCGTGATCATCCTGATGCTGTGGCTGTACCTGGCCGGCGTCGCCATACTGGTGGGCGGCGAAGTCAACACTCTCTTGCACCTCGACGAGTCCAGGAAACGGGGATGGGGGGATTCCGGGGTTTAGCACATTTGCGTGGCTCCAACCAGAAGCCCGTTGGAGCGGACGGCCTGAGCAGCGGACAAGTTCATGTATGGTGGGAAACCGACGCAATCGCTGCCTGGCCCAAACTGATGCCCCCATCGTTAGGCGGAACGGCATGGTTGGTCCAAACCTCAAAACCACTGCCATCCATCAGGTCACGCAAGTCTTCGAGCAAAAGCTCATTCTGGAACACTCCGCCCGACAGCACCACTGTATTCAAGCGGAACCTGCTGCACAGATCGGCGGCAGCGCATGCCAGCCCTTCCGCGAGTCCACGATGGAATGCCCGAGCAATGGCCGCAGGCTCACGTCCGCGAACGCGATCCTGGACCACGGACTCCAACATGCCCCGAAAATCGAGCTCACACCCGGCCAGCGGCAGCGGAAGGGCTTCGACCTGCCGGGATTGACGGGCCAGGTGTTCCAGCCATACCGCTGCCTGTCCCTCATAACTCATCGGACGCGTAAAGCCCAGGAGAGCTGCTACCGTGTCAAACAGGCGGCCTACGGATGTCGTCTGGAACGTTCGCACTCCCTTCTCCACCAATTGCACCGCACGTAGGTACCGCGGAGGAAAATTGAAGGGGGCCGAACAGAGATTTGGAAGCGTCCCCACCTGGCTTAAGAATCCAGCGCTTGCTAGCACCGGGTCGCGAGCTCCAGCGTCGCCGCCGGCCAGTGCCGCCGAACGCAGATGCGCCACGCGCTCAAAGCCCCCTCGCAGGCTGCCGGCAAAACATTCCCCGCCCCAGATTGTCCCATCGTCACCGTAGCCGGTGCCGTCGAATGCCACCCCCAGGACCGGGCGGTCCCATTCCCCCTGCTCGGCTAGTACCGACGCGATATGGGCGCGGTGGTGCTGAACACTGATCCTGCGCTCGCCCAGGCCGCAGGCGAACCCAGTGGAGGCATACTGTGGATGTGAGTCATGTGCGACCATCACCTTCGTCGGGTCAAGATCATACATCTTCAGTAGGTCTCGTATGGTTTCCTCAAATGCCCGGAACGCCTCGTAGTGGTCCAAGTCTCCAATGTGCTGGCTTACGATAGCCTCACCGTCAACCACCAGCGTAATCGTGTTTTTCAAATCGGCTCCAGCGGCGAGAATCGGCCGACCGGTGCGCAGGCCAGCGACAGCGCCGGGTGCATAGCCGCGTGCGCGGCGCAGGATCATGGTGCCCACTGCACCCGCCCGGGCGACAGAATCATCCACGCGCCGCGCAATCGGGCGCTCACCCACCAGGAAAGCATCTGCGATGCCGTCCAGCCTTTCGAACGCGTCGTCGTCGCGGTAAGCTATGGGTTCGCTGGAACGGTTGGCACTGGTCATCACCAGCGCCGCGGGGGCTCCGGAAGCAAACAGTAGATAATGCAGCGGCGTGTAAGGAAGCATAATTCCCAACTCGTCCGTCTCCGGAGCAACACCATCCAATTGTTTCCGGCCGGGCACCAACACGATCGGGCGAGCCAGTGAAACCAGCAAACTCTCGTCATCCCGAGAGAATTTAGCCAGGCCACGCGCGACATCGAGGTCGCGCACCATGAGGGCGAACGGTTTCTCTTTGCGAAACTTCCGCTCGCGCAGCGCGTTCACGGCGGTCGGGTCTGTCGCGTTGCAGGCCAGGTGGAATCCACCGAGCCCTTTCACAGCTACAATCTTACCTTCGGTCAGCAACTGTGCGGCGCGCGTGATGGCAACCGAATCAATTCCCGTCGTTTCCGTCCCTGCTCTCAGCCGGTAGTGTGGCCCGCAATCGGCGCACGCCACCGGCTGAGCGTGGAAACGCCGATCACCAGGGTCGTGGTATTGAGCGCTGCACCTGGTGTCCATGGCCCAGCTCTGCATGGTTGTGTTGCCACGGTCGTACGGAAGCGAAAGCAAAATACTGTAGCGCGGTCCACAGGCCGTGCAATTAACGTAGGGATAGAGATAGCGCTCGTTGGAAGGGTCGAACAACTCGCTCAGGCATTCCGAGCAAACCGGCAGGTCGGGTGAAATGCGCGCCGCCGGACGGCCGCGACATTCACTAGCTCGAATCGTGAACTCGTGCATGCCGAGGGGATCGGCAGGGATGACTTCAATGGTCGTGATAACGGCTGCCGGGGGGGCGGACGCTTTCAGATCCCGCAGAAAACCTTCCATCGCCGCTTGCTTGCCTTCAACGTGGATTTCTACGCCCCCCTCCTCATTTAGCACCCATCCGGCCAGGGCATTCGCTCGGGCGAGGCGAAACACAAAAGGCCGGAACCCGACACCTTGCACAACGCCGCGCACGCGAATGGCGTGGGCACAGATCTCATCCGGCATGGGGCGCCTCCAGTCTCTGGCGCAGCGTATGGTCAATGGAGGCTTGTATCTCCTGGATGCGGGGAATGTAGTCACATGGAATTACAATTGGGAAATCCGCCAGCCCGCGGCGGGCAATCTCGCCGTCGTCATAGCCCAGTAGTGCGATGGTGGCCAGTTTCC
>DASSQB010000582.1:0-6533 GCA_035702725.1 Terriglobales bacterium
CAGAATGGCCGCCATGTCGGTCAGGTAATACTCGTGGTGCTTGTTATCGGTGCCTAAATGGCGTATGTGCTCGAACAGAGGCTTGGTAGCGAAGGCGTAGAAACCAGCATTGATTTCCTTCAGTTCGCGCTGGCTGGGACTGAGCGATTTCTCCTCGACGATGGCTTCCACTTCGTGTCCTTTGTTGCGGAATATGATCCGCCCGTAGCCATATGGCTTTTCCATGACCGCGGTCAGCACGGTCATAACAGAACCCTGCCGCAGGTGATAATCGCGCAGCCGCTCGAGGGTAGCGGGTGAGATCAGAGGAACATCGCCGTAAAGCACGAGCAGATGCTCGTATTGTGAAAGCACGTTTTCTCCAACCATCAGGGCGTGCCCGGTACCGCGCTGTTCTTTCTGCAGGATGAATCCGATGCCGCTGCCCGCCATGGCTTCCTTCACCCGCTCCGCGTCGTGCCCGATAATGGCGTAAACATCCTGCGCAGGACAGATGCGAGTGGCAGCGGCCACTACGTGCGCCAGCAGCGATTTGCCGCCTACGTGGTGCAGCACCTTGGGGTAGCGCGATTTCAGCCGCGTGCCCTTGCCGGCCGCCAGAATTGCGACGGCGAACCTGCCGTTTTTCGCCGGCACAGATACCGAACGCGCCTCAGCTTTAGAATTGTTGGATTTCGCCATTTAGGCCTCAATATACCTGTTTCCGCAGCGCCGAGTACACGCTGATACGAAGCAGGCTTTCATGAAAAATCTCTGGGGGGAGTAATCTCCAAACCTAAAGAAAACTCTGCGTTCTCGGTGTCTCGGCGGTGGAATCAGCGACCGGCGGCGGCAGCCTGCGCAGCCAGTCCCAGAAGATCCCGGGCAACGCGGTCGGTGGCATGGCGGGCCACGCCCTGCGCAGTCTCCAGGTAGTCGCCCAGGATTACTTTGACTCCCATCTTCTCGATGGCGGCAACGTCTACTTCGATCTGGGTGCCGCCTTCGGCAGCATACTTCGCCTTGAGCTCTCCGGGCACGGGGGTGCGGTTCACCATGGCGTAATCCACAATGCGAGTACGCGCGTGCTCATGCAGCACGCGAATGTGGTCGGCAGCGCTTAGGCCCAGGCTTTCGTTGGCTTCCGTCATCAGATTGCACACAAATACTTTGACCGCCCGCGATGCGGCTACAGCTTCTGGTATGCCGCGCACCAGCATGTTCGGCACCAGGCTGGTGAACAGGGAACCGGGACCGATGGTAATCAGGTCGGCCTTTGCAATCGCCTTCAGAGTCTGCGGCAAGGGCTGCGCATCCGCGGGGCGAAGGTGAATTTCCACAATCCGCTGCGTGCTGGCGGTGATGTTGGTCTCGCCGGAGACGCGCGTGCCGTCGGCCATTGTCGCCTCCAGTTGCACGTCGGAAGTTGTGGAAGGATAAATGTGGCCGCGGGTGGCCAGAATCTCCGATGACTGTTTTACCGCCTCTGCGAAGTCCCCGGTAATGGCGGTCAGCGCGGTCAGGAATAGGTTGCCGAAGCTGTGGCCGTTCAGGCCGGCCCCGGCATGAAAACGGTGCTGAAACAGGCGTGAGAGCAGCGCTTCGTCTTCCGACAGGGCGGCGATGCAGTTGCGAATGTCGCCCGGCGGCAGAACGTTAAACTCCTTACGGAGCCGCCCGCTGGAGCCGCCATCGTCCGTAACGGTGACCACTGCGCACAGCTCACCTACCGGGCGTCCACCCCCTGCTGCCGCTGGCTCTCCTCCCGTCACGTAATGCTTTAGGCCTTTAAGCAAGGTGGAAAGCCCAGTGCCTCCCCCCATAGCGACAACCTGCAGCGGACGTGCGCCGCCCGGCGCAGGAGGGTAGCTGCCTGCAGATCCCGATGATTGTGACTTCATGCTGCTCCTCAGTCCCTTTCTGACGCAGTGGGGGATGGGGAGGGTTCCGTGCCGGTTTCGGGGTAAAGCAACTCAGTGAAGCGGGGGTCTTCGGTGAGATTCTGGAAATCCGAGTCGTTCCGCGCCTGGAAGCGCAAGTTCGGGTTGAGCCGTATAGCGTCATCCAAATGGCGCAGGGAGTCCTCGTAGCGGGCGGTGAGGCAGGCCAGGGCCGCCAGTCCGTAGTGGACGTAATCCGCCTGCGGGGCCTGCTTGGCCAACTTCTCCAAGTGCTCGCGGGCAGCGATGTAATCGCCCAGATTCATCAATGAGATAGAGTAGTCGAAGTGTTCTTCCACCGTTTTGAAACTAGTGCTGGCTCCGCGTTCCAGGTGCTGATTGCAGGTATTCAGGTGCACCCCCGCGCGATCAGCCAACTCGCGGCTGCCACTACCCACCACCTTCTGGAATAAAGCCTTTGCCTTCTCGAACTTACGTTCCTGCAGGGCGCGCAGGCCCGCTTCATAACTCTGCACTGCCTGGGCAAAACGCGGATCGTCGCTGAGTTGGCGTTTGGGCTGAGCTGCGTGGTTCATATGCAAAACACGTCCTGATGCGCCAGAAAGGGCTTTTGTTTTGTGCGAGTTAGAACTTCCACCCTTGGGTCCTTCCTCGACTTTTTTCTTCATCGGGCCACCATCGCGCCCTGGGTGTGGTGGGGGGCGCTTCCCGGCAGGAAAAAAACCTGCAATGGCAGCAGGTTAACCACAAGCCTGGAACTCGTCAACTTCCTCCCAATGGCAAGGCCAAACTCGGGTCATTTCAGTTGATCGAGGCGGCAGTCTGCAGATTAATTTGTTTCCACCCCCCCGCAATGATGCCTTTACGGATCTGCCTCGCCGTTTTGCCCTGTTTGTGCATGACGTAGCTGTAATAAAGCTCCTTGAGGCAGGCGCCGCACTCGGCGGCATGGGTGCCCTCGTAACAGCTATGCAGGCTCTTGTGTCCCATCCGGTCGCAGTAACAGTAACAAGGCTGCTGATAAATCACGCTCTGGATTTTTGCGGCCAATTCGTAGGCGTGAGCCTGGAACGGGTACTGATATTCCGGGCCCAGCAGGGCCTCCTTGGGCAGCAAAGGGGGCAGTTTCTCGCCTTTTTTGGGGAGAACCGCGTGAAAGGCGGGAACGCGACCGGGCTGATCTTCCGACTCTTGAAAATTCCACTGCGCGGAAAGGGTAAGAGCCACCAGCACCAGAAACAGCGACAACAAAACCTGTTTGCGCATGCCAACCGCCTCAAGGGGCACATTTTACCGTGTTTTGCGGCTGAGGAAAACACACATCGGTACACACCCCAGTGCGGCGGAAGAGAAAAAGCGTGGTTGCAACCGTGGCCGACAATCCGTAATAGAATAGAAATTTATTCATGTCAGCGGAACCCCAGAACCTGCAAAGCGCACCCACCAGCGCCCCCGGGCTTGTGCCGGGTCTGGAGCGGCCGCGCGGCCTGCCACTGTTTTCTGCCTGGGTCCGAGACCTTGTGATTTCCCTGGCTATTTCAGCCTTTATCATCATTTTTCTATATCAGCCGGTGAAGGTGGAAGGTACCAGCATGATGCCGGGCCTGGACGACCAGGAGCGCATCTTCATCAACAAGTTCGTGTATCACCTGGAGCCGATCGAGCGCGATGACATTGTGGTCTTTCGCTATCCCCGCGACCCTTCCAAGAGCTATATCAAGCGCGTGATAGGGTTGGCTGGCGACCACGTGCGCATTGATGATGGCCGCGTCTATGTGAATGGCCGCCGGTTGTACGAGCCGTATGTTCCCGGCATGTATGCCGACCAGCGTTCTTACCCTGAGATCGTGGTTCCGCTGCACCACTTTTTCCTGCTGGGGGACCACCGCACGATGTCCGACGACAGCCGCGACTTCGGTGCCGTGGATGAGCGCTACATCTATGGCAAGGCGGTATTCGGCTATTGGCCCATCGACAAGATGGGAACCGTCCGCTAGTGGCCAAAAATCCGGGAAATCCACAGCCAGCTCTCTTTCTCGCCACGCCAGCCGCTGATAAAATAAATAAAATCCACCCACCGGAGTCAGAATGCAAACCATCCTGGCTCTGGAAGATGGGCGCATCTTCCGGGGCAAAGGTTACGGTGCAAAAGCCGAGTGCTACGGCGAAGTCGTTTTTAATACTTCCATTACCGGCTACCAGGAGATTTTCACTGACCCCTCCTACGCCGGGCAGATAGTCGTTCTCACCAATCCCGAAATCGGGAATTACGGGACCAACCCGGAGGACATTGAGGCCAACCGGCCTTATATCGAGGGTCTGGTAGTGCGAGAGTTCTCGCGCGTGGCCTCGAATTGGCGCTCGCAGGAAGTGGCGGAGGAGTACCTGGAGCGCTTCAAGATTCCGGTTATTTCCGACATTGACAGCCGCGCCCTGGTGCGCCATTTGCGCGACCACGGCGTGATGCGGGGCGTGATTTCGTCGCTGGAGAACGATACCGAAAAGCTGGTCGCCAAGGCACGCGCCATTCCGAAAATGGACGGCACGGACCTGGCCAAAGTAGTCACCACCAAGCAGCGCTACATCTGGGACGTGGGCGAACGCTCCCATGAGCCGACGGAAGTGGTAGGCGTGAAAGACGCGCCGCCGCGCTTTGAAGTAGTAGCTTACGATTACGGCATCAAGCACAACATTCTGCGAAAGTTGCGAGCTGAAGGCTGCAGGGTGACGGTGGTGCCGGCCGAGACCAGTTCCGAAGAAGTGCTGGCGCTGAAGCCGGATGGGATTTTCCTCTCTAACGGCCCTGGAGACCCTGAGCCGTGCCGGTACGCTCAGCAGAACATTCGCCGTCTGATGGGGCGAGTGCCCATCTTCGGCATCTGCCTGGGGCACCAGTTGATTGGGTTGGCGCTGGGTGGCAAGACCTACAAGCTCAAGTTCGGGCACCACGGCGGGAACCATCCGGTGAAGCAACTCAAGAGCGGCAAGGTGGAGATTACGGCGCACAACCACAACTTTGCGGTGGACCCGGATTCGCTGCCGCAGAGCGAAGTCGAGCTCACCCACATGGATTTGAACGACAGCACGCTGGAGGGTTTGCGGCACCGTAATCTGCCGCTATTCAGCGTGCAATACCACCCGGAGGCGTCTCCCGGGCCGCACGATAGCCATTATCTGTTCAAGGATTTTGTGAAAATGATGGAGGAGTGGAGAGGGTAATCAGCCGATGATTTTCCCTGAGGAGGTCGAAAGGAAACGCAAGGTCCTTCGACTCGCGCTCATTTCGCTCCGCTCAACTCGCGCTTGCTCAGGATGACATTCAGGACGGGGGCTGCCGGTGCACGCTACTGAGAACCGAGAACTGGGAACTGAGAACTGGTTTCATGCCGAAACGCACTGACATATCGAAAATTCTGATTATTGGCTCGGGGCCGATCGTGATTGGGCAATCGGCGGAGTTCGACTACTCGGGCGCGCAGGCCTGCAAAGCGCTCAAGTCGGAAGGTTATGAGGTGGTGCTGGCCAACTCCAATCCGGCCACCATCATGACCGACCCGGAATTTGCCGAGCGCACCTACATCGAGCCGCTGACCCGCGACTACCTGGAAGAAATTCTCCGCATTGAGTCGGAGCTATGCGACGGCAAGGGCTTCGCGCTGCTGCCCACGGTGGGCGGCCAGACCGCGCTGAACCTGGCCGTGGAGCTGGCCGACGGCGGCATTCTCGACAAGTACAACGTGCAGCTCATTGGGGCCAAGATCGGGGCCATCAAGAAGGCGGAAGACCGGCTGTTCTTCAAAGACGCGATGCTGAAGATCGGCTTGGATGTGCCCAAGTCGGCGCTGGTCAACAACCTGAAAGACGGCATGGAGTTCGCCGGCAAGATCGGATTCCCGGTCATCATCCGGCCTTCGTTCACGCTGGGCGGCACGGGCGGAGGCCTGGCTTATAACCGGGAAGAGCTGCTGCAGACGCTGGCGCGCGGCCTCGATCTCTCGCCGGTGCACGAAGTGCTGATCGAGGAGTCGGTACTCGGCTGGAAGGAATACGAGCTGGAGGTGATGCGCGACCTGGCCGACAACGTCATCATCATCTGCTCGATTGAGAATTTCGATCCCATGGGCGTGCACACCGGCGACTCGATTACGGTGGCGCCGGCACAGACGCTGACCGACCGCGAGTACCAGGCCATGCGAGACGCCGCCATCGCGGTGATCCGCGAGGTGGGCGTAGAGACCGGCGGGTCCAACATTCAGTTCGCGGTGCACCCGGAAACGGGGCGGCAAGTGGTGATCGAGATGAACCCGCGCGTTTCGCGGTCTTCAGCGCTGGCCTCCAAGGCCACCGGGTTTCCGATCGCCAAGATTGCGGCCAAGCTGGCCGTCGGCTACACGCTGGACGAAATCACTAACGACATTACGCGCAAAACTCCGGCCTGTTTTGAGCCAACGCTCGACTATGTTGTGGTTAAAATTCCCAAGTGGCAGTTCGAAAAATTTTCCGGAGCAGACGAGGGCCTGGGCCCGCAGATGAAGTCGGTGGGCGAGGTGATGGCCATTGGCCGCACTTTCAAGGAGTCGCTGCTCAAGGCAGTGCGCGCGCTGGACACAGGCAAGCGCCCGGGCAGCGAGCAGATTGAGCCCAAGATTCTCA
>DASSQB010000583.1:0-17677 GCA_035702725.1 Terriglobales bacterium
TGCGCCTCTACATCGAGCCCGGACTGATGCGCTATTTAGGCTGGACCGGCCTGTTTGAGGGGCCGCCCTACGGCATCGGCATGCTCGCCGCCGGCATTGTTCTTGCGGTCATGGTTATTCCCATCATTTCCTCTCTCACGCGCGAAGTGCTGAGCGCGGTGCCGCGCAATCAGCGCGAAGCCGCCCTGGCGCTGGGCGCCACGCGCTGGGAGATGATTCGCATGGCCGTGCTGCGCAACGCGCGGGCCGGCATTCTCGGCGCCGTCATTCTGGGACTAGGACGAGCCCTGGGTGAAACCATGGCCGTCACCATGGTCATCGGCAACCGCCCGGAAATAGCCAAATCGCTGCTGGCGCCCGGCTACACCATGGCCAGTGTCTTGGCCAACGAATTCACCGAAGCCACCGGCAGCCTCTACCTGAGCGCGCTGGTTGAGATCGGCCTGGCGCTCTTCCTGGTCACTATTGTGGTGAACGCGCTCGCCCGCCTGCTGGTGTGGAGCGTGACGCGCGGCCTTCCCGTGAGGGCCCATGCGCAATAGCGCGGGGAAATTGCCGGATGGCATCTCGTGGCTTCGTAGCCTGAAAGTTCATTTGGCAACTGCGGCGGCAGTAGCTGCGGTGCTGCTGGTGCTCCTGCCCCTGGCTGCGATTTTCGGTTACCTGGTGCAGCGCGGTATTGGTTCCATTAACTGGGCTTTCCTGACGCGAACCCCCACTCCGGTGGGCGTGCCCGGGGGCGGGATGGCTAATGCCATTCTGGGGACGGGAGTCATTCTGGCCATTGCCAGCGCCATCGGCGTGCCACTAGGCATTGGCGCGGGTGTGTTTCTCTCCGAATACGGACGCAATCGCTTCGGCGACGCCATCCGCTTCACCGCTGATGTGCTCAATGGAGTTCCCTCCATCGTCATTGGAATTGTGGCCTACTCTCTGGTAGTGCTGCGTCAAAAGCATTTTTCGGCGCTGGCCGGCGGCGTGGCCCTGGGCATCATGATGATCCCCACCATCAGCCGGGCGACGGAGGAAATGCTGCTGCTGGTGCCGGTTTCGGTGCGGGAGGCGGCGCTGGGACTGGGTGTTTCGCGCTGGCGCACCACGCTTTCTATCACGCTGCGCACAGCTGCCGCAGGCATTATTACCGGCATCATGCTGGCCTTCGCGCGCGTGGCCGGGGAGACCGCTCCCCTGCTGTTTACTGCCTTCGGGAGCCAGTTCTGGAGCACCAACATCAACCAGCCCATCGCCGCCCTCCCGCTGCAGATCTTTGTTTACGCCATTTCACCCTACGACGAGTGGCACCGGCAGGCATGGGCTGGGGCACTGGTGCTGATCGTGCTCATCGTGGGCACCATCGCCGTGGTGCGCCTAATCGCCAGCCGGGGCATGATGAAAGGAACCGCCTAGCATGGGCGTGGGCATCGAGGTCGAAGGCCTGAACGCGTGGTTCGGCGCCACTCAGGCGCTGCACGGCATTGCCATGCGCATTGCGCCTAACCACGCTACCGCCATCATCGGCCCCTCCGGCTGCGGCAAATCCACCTTCGTGCGCTGCCTGAACCGTATGCACGAGACCCTGCCGGAAACGCGAGTCGTAGGCAGGGTGCGCATCGGCGACCTGGACGTGTATGGCAACGGCACGCCGGCGGTGCAGGTGCGCCGGCACGTGGGCATGGTGTTCCAGAAGCCAAATCCATTTCCTGCCATGTCCATCTACGACAATGTGGCCGCGGGCCTCAAGCTGAACGGCTTTCGCGACAAGGCCAGGCTGGATGAGATCGTGGAGCGCTCCTTGCGCATGGCGGCGCTTTGGGACGAGGTGAAGGACTCGCTGAAAAAAAAGTCGGGAGCCAGTCTTTCCGGCGGCCAACAGCAGCGCCTGTGCATCGCCCGCGCCCTGGCCGTGGAACCGAACGTCCTGCTCATGGACGAGCCAGCTTCAGCGCTGGATCCCATCTCCACCGGGAAAATTGAGGACTTGATTTTTCAGCTCAAGGAAAATTACACCATCGTCATTGTCACCCATAACATGCAGCAGGCGGCAAGGGTGGCGGAGTTCACCGGATTTTTCCTGCTGGGCAAGCTGATCGAATTCGACAAGACGGAAAAAATCTTTACTAATCCCTCTGACAAGCGTACAGAGGACTACATTACAGGCAGGTTTGGCTGATGCGCACACGATTCCAACTGGGGCTGGACGAGCTCCGGGAAAAACTGCTGAAAATGGGCGGCATGGCGGAGCAGGCGGTGGACCGCGCCTGCCAGGCTTACCGCGAGCGCGACCTCACGCTGTGCCGGCGCGTGCTGGAGAACGAATCCCTCATCAACGCCGCCGAGCGCGAGATTGACGGCATCGCCCTCGATCTGCTGGCCATGCAGCAGCCCATGGCCATTGACTTGCGCTTCATCCTGGCGGTGGTAAAGATCAATGCCGACCTGGAGCGCGTGGGCGACCAGGCGGTGAACATCGCCGAGCGGGTGATGGACATGATGGAGTTGCCGGCGGCCGAGCTTCCGGTGGATGTGCCGCGCATGGCTTCAGCGGCATCGGCCATGGTGCAGCGCGCTCTGGAGTCCTTCATCGAGGGCAAGGCGGAGCTGGCGCAGGCGGTGCTGGAAATGGATAACGTTGTGGACCGCATGCGTGATGAGGCTTTCATCTCCCTGGTGCGCACCATGAATCAGAACCCCGCGATCACGCGGCAGGCCCTGGATGCGCTGCTGATTGCGCGCAACCTGGAACGGGTGGCCGACCACGCTACCAATATTGCCGAAGATGTGATTTTCTGGGTGCGCGGCGCCGACGTACGGCACTCCTTCGGCTTGCAGTCCAGCCTGGGCGGAGCCAGCTGAGAAGATCCGGGACCTCCTGCCTCATAAGCGACCAACCCCTCGCTCTTGATATCTAATGATACCTACATATATCGGAGGGCAACCCGGTCGCCTCCCCCCGCCTCCTACTGCTAAACCCTGAAGTCCGATCCACGCTGTGGCCTTCGTCCATCGCTGAGCCGGCGTCTACCGGACGGGAAAGAGGTTCCTTGTGCCCCAGCCAAGCATTCTCATCGTGGACGATAACGCGCTCATGCTGCTCACCCTGACCCGCATACTGGAGCAGCATGACTATTCCGTGCTGGGCGCCAGCAGCGCCAGTAGCGCTCTGCAGTTGGTGAAGTCAAAGCCGGTTGACCTGGTGATCACCGACTACAACCTGCCCGGCGGCGGCAGCGAACTGGGCCCGGCTTTGAAGCGGCTGCGGCCAAAGTTGCCGCTTGTGGTGCTTTCCGGAGACCCTGAAGCCGCCCAGGCGGCCGAATATGCCGATCTGCTGCTGCCCAAGCCGCAGGAACCGGAGAAGCTGATGGCCGAAATCCGCCGGCTGCTGCAGCAGAGAAGCGCCGAACAGGCAGCGTAGAAGAGCAACATTGATGGATCGGCTTTTCTCCGCGCGACGGTTGACACTGGTGGCGGTCTGCTCTATCCTGCTTCCCGCATCAGGAGCGGCTCGGCCTAGTGCCGGGCCCGGCAACCGGGCAAGGAGATGCCGCGGTGCCACGAGTGCGAACCACTCGATGTGCGGGACGTGAGTTCCGAACTAAAGTCTCCTGCGAGATCGCCGCCTCACAAGGGCGGCGTTTCCATTTTGCGCCAACTCCAGAGGCCACTGAGAGCGCCACAACGGATCACCTGCGCCGGCATCAGGCCAACTCAGCAACCTCTGCCTCACGACAACGTAGAAAGCAACATCTTTGTTGAACTTACCTGCCAAGTTCAAAATTGAGCGTGATGCGGATCGGAACTTCCACGGGCTTGCCGTTGAGGAGTGACACGCGATAGCGCCATTGCCGGACGGCACGCAACGCGGCGGCTGCCAGCAGAGAGTTTCCACTGGCTACGCGCACGTCCTTCACCTGGCCGGAAGCATTAACCAGCGCCTCCAGCACCACCGCTCCCTCAATTCCACTCTGTTTGGCCAGCACCGGATACACCGGTTCTACCCGCTGGATGAGAACCGGTTGTGGAATGCCGCTCGAGACGCGCAGGTCTTGCGGCAGGGAAGGTTGCGCCACGGGAACGGAACTCACCAGTTCGCCGAGAGGCGCGCCGGTGGAATCCTTTGCCGCAAGGAGAGCATCAGGTGGCGGCGGGGTTGTTGAGTCTCCCGATGCTGAGTTGCGGGCAGGCGCCGCGCTGACCAGAATGAGTGTTTGCTGGCGGAAGGGTGCGTCCACCGGGCGCACTCGCGCCCGGCGTTGCCGCGGCGCGGGCCGGGTGGCGACGCCGTCATTGGGCTGCGTTGGGCGCGGCGCAGCGGATGCGGCCTGGGGAGCGATCCAGGCAGACGCCGCCGGTCCTGAAGCTCGAATAGCGCGCAGCAACAGGAACAGGCCCAGGCTAAGCACCAGAACTCCCAGTACCGCCTGCCAGGTTCGCGAAGAAAGATGCACTCGAGCCAGCAGATGCTCCCGCGGAGGCTTAGGTGTCGAGGAAGGCGCCAGATCGCCGGCAGCGCCCAGGTCGGCAACGCTGGCAACGGCGGCTCGGGCCAGCGCTTCCTCAGCGGCAAAGCAGTTGGCGATTTCTTCCGCTTTCGCGTGCAGGACGGCGCTATCAATATTCAGAAAAGCGTTGGGCTGGCTGGAAAAAACCTCAAAAATGCCCACCACTTCGTTGCCTGCGCTCACCGGCACGCAAACCATGGCGCGAATGCCCAGGGTGCGGCAAACCTGGCGGTCAACGCGCGTATCTACTTCGCTGTCGTCGCAGCGTAGCAAGGTCCCGGTACGCAGGCAGGCGCCCGTAAGGCCGGAGCGCGCATCAATGCGAGTGCCGAGCGGTGGCGCGATGCCGCTGGCGGCGCGGCAGCGCAGTTCGCCACTTTCAGTCAGGGCGATTCCCACTCCGTCGCCGCGGGCCAGCAGGAGAATCTCGTCCGCCAGACCTTGCAAGTGCGCTTGCAGGCTCTGGGCTACTTCGGCCAGCTCTGGGGAAGGCGGAATCAGCGCCTGGGGACGCGCAGCATTCTCCTCCCGCACACCGGGTAACGGTTGTGGTTTCGCAATGCGGTTGGCCATAACCGGACCTCAAGGCTGGGGAATGCCACACAGCCGGTCAGCAACCGGGCAGGCGCGAGCCACGTCACCGCCGCATCTGGTGTGAGAAGTTCCGTAGAGTTTACTCCTGGCTGCCGGGCTGCGCAATGAAAGCTGAATTTTTTTCGCCGTCTGCCCCAGCCGCCATTTTGCATCGAGAATTGTTCAATCGGACGCTGAGCTGTCGTCCACCGCCACGCAGTCCAAGCTTGTTGAGGCGCGTTACTCTTACCAGGTTGCTGTCGGCCGGCTGCAGGTGGCTACCGGGCGGGATCCGCAGCGCTAGAAGGTCGGAGGTTCGGCATCTCAGGCGGTGCGCTTCTGCTCCAGCGCCAGAACATATCCCAGCCCATAAACGGTGTGGATGAGTTTGGGCTCGAAATCGCGGTCTACCTTCGCCCGCAGATAGTTAATGTAGACGTCCACGATATTGGTGGCCGTGGTGTGGGCCTGGCTGTTCCAGACTTCCTCGAAAATACGAGTGCGGCTCACCGGCTGGCCGGCGTGCCGCAACAGACATTCCAGGACAGCGAACTCGCGCGTGGTGAGAGAAATGGGCTTGCCGTACCGCGTGGCCCGGCGCCGCACCAGGTCTAATTCCAGGTCGCCTAGCTGAAGCCTGTGCTGCAGCCGCGCTGCGCGCCGCAGCAGGACCCGCAGGCGCACCGCCAATTCCTTTTCCGAGAGCGGTTCGGTGAGGCAGTCATCCGCCCCGGCTTCCAGCAATTGCAGGCGTTCCTCCAGCGAGTTCCCACCGCCCGCAACCACAATGGCCGCCAGTTCGTCACGCTTACGCAGCTCTCGGACCGCCGTCACCGCGTCCACGGTGCCGCGCCGCAGGTCGAGCACAAATGCTTCAAAATGCTGGTCATGTGTCAACTTGAGCGCGCCACCCAGGCTGTTTGTGCACTCCACCACGCCGTGCTCCCCGCGCAGAATGGAGAGCATGGAGTGGCTGTCTTTGCCCGGGGGTTGGATGAGAAGAATCGGCAAGGAAGAGCCCCGCAAATTTGCGGGGCGAACTATGCCTGCAAGCCGGCTACCAAGATCACTGGCCACGCCCCGAAAAAAGGATTAATTTACTCCCATAATCAGCTGAAAAGATTGGGGATTTTTAAACAGTACCCAGGGCATGACAAGGCGGGAGTCGGATTTCGCCCCCAATCCGGTCGCCACCTGCAAGCCTTTGCGGAGCATCTGCAAGCATTGGGGACTTGCCCGGCCAAATGGCAGGGTTGCCCGGCAGGCAAACATCGCACGAACCCAAGCCCGGAAAACCACGTCAATGTGAGCCGTTGGGGGGGCGCTAGGCCATGGCCCGGGAAGCCGGCCCTTCGGCGGATGGCCACGCTTCCAGGGCAGGGCAGCCGCCGGCCATTCTGGGAGGCGAGTGTCAGTCCCACCGTCACAACGGCGGGGTTCAACCATCACTTTCAGCGCAGCGATCTGGAGAAAGAATGGAATTGCTGGGTATGGGAGGGAAGCGGCATCCTGCTCAACAGCGGATGCCGGCTGGTGGGTTCCTCCTGTGCCCAGCGTGTTGTTGCCGCAATACTTGCGATTGGTTGAGAAAAATCCTTGCCCCAGCCTGATGGCGGAGACGTATTGCACCTTTGTAGTTGTGCGAAGCTGAATGCCGCCGTGATGGACATCACCCTTGGGCGTGATGGTGTGTTCATTGTCTTTTGTGGCTGAGATGTTCCCAGCACATGTCAGCTGGTTGGCATCGCCATTGTGCACTCAGCGTCAGTATGTGGAAATATCGGTTGCTATCTCAGCGAAGTCTTATCCGCTGAAAATCGCAATAGTGAATGAATATCATTTGCTATCTAGGTGAAAAAAAGTGTTGCGCCCTTGAGTGCACTGAGATATGGTCACTGAGTACTGTGCACCTTCCTCGTAGCTGTTCCACCCACCTCAGCAATTGGGATTGGGAGCATGGGAGTCTTCACCTGAGATAGTCAGGCGAGGGCGCGCGACAAGCGGACGGCTCCTGCTCTTTTCTCCACTTCTCTCCGCCAACGTGCTCGGGGATGCCTGCGTATATGACTTGTCCGTAAGGCGTTCGCGAAAACTGAAGTGAAATCAAGCAGAGCCAAATAGGGGCAGCGTTGCGAAATATGGAGCGCGGCCCAAACGCTAACCATCCAGCCAGAAAGAGAGATGTGGTTATGGTTGCCAAGTGCGCGAATCCCTCGTGTAGCGCATCGTTTCAATACCTTCGCGGCGGAAAATTGTTCCTGGTGGATTTACCTCGTTCCTCGTCGCAGACAGGACGCCATGGGCGCACGGCCGAGTATTTCTGGCTCTGCGATCGCTGTTGTTCCGAACTGACTGTGACCGTGGACGCCAGCGGGCAAGCGGCCGTTGCCAGAGCCCGCGCCGAGGCCGGGGGTGAACCGCAAAATCGCACCCGCGCGCAACGTGCTGTTTAAGAACTTCAACACCAAACAATTGAGTGAGAGGACCAGCTCGAAATGAACGGAAAGGTGAAATTCAGAATCGGAGACATCGTGTATCACAAGAATCTGGATCTTGGCCGTGGCCGAGTCAGATACATCTACCGCACAGAGTTGCTGGTTGCGTTTGAGAGCTCTCCGGCAGGCCGGTATTCCAAGGAGGATCTCAGCAAGAGCGAACCT
Organism: Terriglobales bacterium; assembly: GCA_035702725.1. Lineage (GTDB taxonomy): Bacteria > Acidobacteriota > Terriglobia > Terriglobales > Acidobacteriaceae > JAICWP01. The sequence goes on from DASSQB010000583.1 coordinate 7,736, forward strand.
CATCCGGTTGCCACGCAGCAGCCGGCGCTGTTCGTTCGTGCCGCTTGAGCGCTTTGATCGTGCCCGCGGGTTGGAGTGAAGACCTTAGCGCGGCCAAAACATCGCCACGCGCTGCAGCAGGGAATAAGAACAGAACAAGGTGAGCGCCGGTCCGCCCCAGATGTAGAGTGCGGATTGGACGTCCAGGTTTTTCACCACTTCCTGCTGGCTGAATGTGGAAATGAAAAACGGCGCGGCTCCCTTCGCCAGAATGACCGGCGGATAGAGGTCGAATTCGCGGGAGGAACTCTGCGCAAGGCGCGAGCCGCCCGTCGGGCGCAACTCAAACACCGCGCGGTGTTGCAAGTCAGCGGCCGCCTCACTCAAAAAACCTGGACCGATGGGAGCCACAGCGTCCTGTTCTGGCGGCTTCGGCCAGGGATTTTCCTGCAGCGTTCCAAAAACGACAACCTTATCCTCCGGCCTGATGCAGAACTCCTCCACCTTGACCAGGTCCGCCACGGAAATACCGTGCTGGACGAGGAAGTGTCGCAGGTAGTCGGGCAGCGTGCCGGAGTCGAAGGTGCCCAGCGGGGAAAATTGGATTTCCGCCCCCGCGGGGTCAATCATCAGCTCCCCCGTGCCGTCATTCAGGAAAAACGGGGCGCACTGTTCGAACGACTGTTTCTTGCCTCTGTCTTTGACGTGAGTCGTGACCAGGCGATAGTAATAGCACTCCGTTTCCGAGAGCGGCGCGATTAGGGTGTACGGACCCGCTGCCCGCCCGCTGACTTCCACCGGGCCCAGCGCCGCCGCGCGCACTGTGGAACGCGGCGTATTCATGACCAGGCGCTTGCGCTTGAGCAGCGAAAATCCCCGAAAAAACAAGTAGACACCGAGCACAGCGCCTATCGGACCCCACAAGAGCGAGTCGTTTAGCAGCTGCAGAAGCGGATCTCTTGGGGAGGAGAAGCGCACCGGATTTAATTGGCTGGCTAATCGAAATGTGAGAGAAACCAGCATTGCGCCTGAGTTGTAGCACAAGTCAACCGGAAGTTGAACTCTGAACTTTTCTCACGGCCTTCGGTTCCGCGGTTAGGCGCTGCCGGCGGTTTCGTTTTGGGGCCAGGCGTTGTTGTTTGATTCCGTCGCGAACTTTGCGTTCATGGGGCAGGAGCGCAGCACACAGGAACGTGCGGCGAGGCACTTCGACGCCGAGCTTTCGCCCCAGTCGCGCGATGGCGCCAACTTCCGTCTCCAGTTCCGAAGGCCGGCCCCGGCCCTCCACCAGGTTCCGCATATTCCCCATAGCCGCGTCGGGAGCACCGGCGGGTGCGGCCAGGGATCGTGTCACGATATTCTCGAGGGTGTCGCGCCGCTGGCATGGGCGACCTGAATAGTGTCAATCGCTTATAGCGCCCGGCATCGTTGACACTCCAATGCACGCGAACGAATCGAAGGACTTACTGAAGACGCTCTCGCCAATGGGTACAATCTCCAGCGTCAGCGACGTCGCGGACGCCGTTGTTTACCTGACCGAGGCCCGCGACGTTACCGGGGAGGTGCCGCACCTGGACGGTGGTGCGCACCAGGGCCGGTGGTGAGCTGTAGGAGCCCGCAGCCGCTGGGCGCGAAGAGGCGGCTCAGGGAGTTGAAACATGAACAAAAGCCGCATGGAGGCTTTCAGTGACGGGGTTCTGGCTGTGATCATCACCGTGATGGTGCTGGAAATGAAATCGCCACGCGGCGCAACCCTCACGGCGTTGAGACCCGTTATTCCCGTTTTTCTCAGTTACGTCCTGAGTTTCGTTTACCTTGGCATCTACTGGAACAACCATCACCACCTGCTGCACGCAACAGAGCGCATTAACGGCGCGGCTCTGTGGGCCAACCTGCACCTGCTATTCTGGTTGTCGCTCATCCCCTTCACGACCGCTTGGATGGGCGAGAATCACTTTGAGTCGTTGCCGGTCGCGGTGTACGGCGTAGTCCTGCTGTTGGCGGGGGTTGCTTATTTCATCCTCACAAAGGCCCTAATCAACCTTCACGGACAGGGCTCAACTCTGGCAACTTCGATTGGCAGAGACCGGAAGGGCAAAATTTCAATCGCAATCTACGCAGTGGCAATCCCATTGGCCTTCGCAGAGCCGTGGATTGCGGGTGCGTGCTACGTCGTCGTTGCGATCACGTGGCTGATCCCCGACCGGCGCATCGAGAGAAAGCTGGCGCACAATGCAGGTACGCCCCATGTCGGCGCGTAGACGATTAGACTCGGCTGGCGGCGTGCAGCACCCGGAGAACTTGATTTCCAATACAATCAAATCGCAGTACGAAACAATCGCAATACGAACTCAGAGTTTTGTTCGGCCAGGACGGCGCGAAGTTGAATCGCGCACAATCCATCGGTTGGTTCCAGGTCGGTAACAGATGCGGCGATAGGAGTGCCTGACCTGACACCCGGGCTTAAAGGACGCCAAATGAACGCAAGCAAATCCTACCCTGGCGGGGATAGGGTCCCAGCGATTCTGTTTGACCTGGACGGCACACTCGTTGACAGCGTTTATCAGCACGTTTTGGCCTGGCGAGAAGCCCTGGAACGCTCTGGAACGCGCCTGTCCGTCTGGAGGATTCACCGGCGCATCGGGATGAGCGGCGGACTGCTGGTAAACGCACTGCTGCGCGAGACCGGTCACGAGATTACGCCTGCGGATGCAGCACACCTGCAGAAATGGCACGCGGAAGCTTACTCCAAGCTGGTGTCGCAGGTGCGGCCGCTGCCGGGGGCGGTGGAAATACTGGCAGTGCTTGCTAAAGCGAAGGTTCCGTACGCGATCGCCACAAGTGGAATGCTGGAGAGTGCCCGTCCTTCGCTTAAGGCGCTTCATCTCGGCTCTCGAGTGCCGGTAATCACTCGTGATCAGGTGAAGCATGCCAAGCCCGATCCCGATCTGTTCCTGGCCGCCGCGGAGCGACTGGGTGTTCCAATTCTTGATTGCATTGTGGTCGGGGACAGCGTCTGGGACCTTCTGGCTGCACGTCGCGCCCGAGCCTTGGGCGTGGGCCTGGCTTCCGGCGGCTACGGCCAGGACGAACTAGAGAGGGCCGGAGCATACCGAACTTATGAGGATCCGCTCGATTTCCTGAACCATCTTGACGAGGTTGGGGTGAGGATTGGTCAAGCCGAATAGTGTGGACCTCTGCCTGAAGATGAGGTGATCCGGACGAGAATGGCACTTCTAAGCAACGATAAGAAGCCAGGTTCAGCCGGCTAAATACGTAGCTGCGCCGGCGCGTGTAAGCCTCCAACATTCGCGGGCTATGGCCCAGTCCTCTTGCGCCCTAATCACCAGAACGCGAACCGCCGAATCCGGTCTGGCGATGTCCTGATCGAGGAACGGCCGGGCGTTCTTGTCTTGGTTCAATTTGAGACCAAGAAATTCCAGCCGACTGCATGCGGCCGAGCGCACCGGGGGCGCGTTCTCTCCTACTCCGGCGGTAAACACCAGGGTATCCAATCCCCCCAACACGGCAGCCATGGCACCAATGCCGGCGCACAAACGATGAATGTAAATGTCGAAGGCCAGCTTGGCCCGCGAATTACCTTCCTGAACGGCCTTCAGAATTTCCCGCATGTCGCCGGAGATACCAGAAATGCCAAGCAGTCCTGATTTGTGGTTCAAGATTTCGTCTATCGCCGTCCCGTCCACCTGCCCCCGCCGCATGAGATAGGTGAGAATTCCGGGATCCACCGAGCCCGAGCGGGTTCCCATCATCAATCCTTCCAGGGGCGTGAAACCCATCGTAGTGTCAATACTGTGGCCTTCGCGAATGGCTGCCAGGGAGCAGCCGTTGCCCAGGTGACAGGTCACCAGCTTGAGCGAGGCGAGTGGTTTCCGCAGAAGCTGTGCGGCCCGCTCGGCACAATACTGGTGGTTGATGCCGTGAAATCCATAACGGCGAATGCCCTCATTGAACCATTCGTACGGGCCCGGGTAGACAACGGCCGGCAGCGGCATCTGGCGATGGAATCCGGTGTCAAAGACCGCCACTTGCGGAACGGGCCCCATGAGCTTCTCAGCTGCCTCCATTCCTTCCAACTCAGCGCGATTGTGCAGGGGAGCAAAGGCCGAAGCACCCGCAATCCCGGCCTTGACCTCGGGCGTGATCAAAACCGGTTGCTCGTACTTGGAACCGCCGTGCACCACGCGATGCCCTACGACATTGATTTGGCTGAGCCCGGCCAGCACTTTCTCGGGGCCATTCGACAGGCTGGCAAGCAAGTGTTGCAAAGCCTCCGTTCGGGAGGAAACATGAATTTGGGTGTGGTGCTCTTCAGTTTGCGAGCTTTTCACGGTGATGGCGCCGGTTTCGCCGTCCCACTCGATCTTGGCTTCCCAAAGACATGGAGGAGGATTCTCTGGGAGGCTCTCACCCAGCTCGTAGAGGCAGATCTTCTGACTGCTGGACCCAGAGTTTAGCGCCAGGATATTCATTGATCAGTATGACCCGGCCCGGTTTTTCATTTCCGGCATATTGCCGCCGTACTCGCGGACGTAGAGCTTGAGCAGGATGAGCACGCGATCCACAACACCATTCGTCAGATGGTAGCGGCCAAGATTGTTCAGAACCGTCATATCGAAAGGAGGTCTCCCGTTGGTGTGGCAGGGGGTTGCGGTTCAGAAAGCTGCTGCGGATTCTCGGCTTTGAAAACGATAGACATTTTACGCCTCTGACCGCTCGACAGAGTAGAACGCAGCAGGAAATTCGCCCAGTAGCCATTTGGACGAAAGCTACCGCGGTTTTGACCGCTGATGACAACTTCGAGGGTGAAGGAATCGCCTGCGCAACGAAGATCGCGGACAACCCGCCCTGAGGCGGCGTGGTTCTCACCAAAAGGAACCATCAAAATAACAATTCATCCTCTAAGGAGGTTTGCATGCCCAATCTCTTAACCTCCCACCAACCGGAAACTCAGCAAACCGATCCTGCCGAACTGCACGAGCAAATCCGCAGACGGGCACATGAGATATACGAGCAGCGCAATCGGACAGAAGGGCACGATCTGGAGGACTGGCTGCAAGCCGAAGCGGAACTCACCGGAACAAAAACTCAGCAGCCACCTGAACTTGACCAATGGGTGGCATATGACGGGTGGCACTGCAGCGAGGGCAAAAAGTAACCGAATTCACGCGCGTGGCGCTCCCCTAGTGGCGTAGTGGTTCTCTGATTCCGACCGGAGAGTGGCGAATTTTACCAATGTCTTGAATGTCACGATATCGGCGCTGCAATGAGGCTGGTAGTCTTCCACCGAATCAAGGAAGTCCGCATTAACCTGCCGGCAATGATGTTTGAGGGCTTGCCGGCATTTAAGAACACACGAAAGGATCGTCATGGCATTAAAGGCAGTAAGGGAAGGCGGATCGCAAAACAAAGACCAAGCCACGGGACCCAGTTCGCCGAAACCCGTGGTAGTGCAGCCCACCAAGCCCGGGGTGTTTGAGTTCGACGCTGCGCTCTCCACAGTTGTTCTGCGGACGAAACCGACTCTCTCCCAAAAAGTCGAGCCCAAGGGACCGCTGGCAGCAGAGCTGTTGGACAGAATGCAGCGCTATTGGGACGCCGCCAATTACCTGACCGTCGGCCAAATTTATCTGGCGGACAATCCTCTTTTGAAACAGCCGCTGCGGGTGGAACACATCAAGCCGCGACTTTTAGGGCATTGGGGCACATCAGCGGGACAGAGTTTCATTTACACCCACCTGAACCGACTGATCAAAGAACACGAAGCCGATGTCATATACATATCCGGGCCCGGACACGGTGGTCCCGCTTTAAACGCCCATTCATATCTGGAAGGCACATACTCCGAGGTTCATCCTGAGATATCGCAAGATGCCGCTGGTATGAGGCTATTATTCCGGCAGTTTTCCACTCCCAAGGGTGTGTCCAGCCATTGTGGACCGCACGTGCCAAATTCCATCCACGAGGGCGGCGAACTTGGATATTCCCTGGTGCATGCATTTGGCGCGGCTTTCGACAATCCGCAACTGATAGTCGCGTGCGTAATCGGCGATGGAGAGGCCGAAACCGGCCCGCTCGAAGGAAGCTGGAAGGGAATCAAGTTTCTGGATCCCGAGCGTGATGGCGCAGTACTGCCCATTCTGCATTTGAATGGCTACAAGATCTCCGGGCCCACCGTCGAAGGCCGCACCCGAGACGACTACCTCCTTAACCTTTATCAGGGCCATGGCTTTAAGCCTCACTTCGTCGAAGGTGATGATCAGGCCAGTGTTCATCAAGAATTTGCGCAAGCCCTCGACGAGTGTTACGGGGAGATTCGCGAGATACAAAAGAACGCTCGTGAAGGTCGAAGAAATGGGCTGCCCGCCTGGCCCATGATTATCTTGCGCACCCCCAAGGGCTGGACCGGCCCCAAAGAAGTCGACGGCATACCCATCGAGGGGACATTCCGTGCACATCAGGTCCCGCTGGCTAATGTCACCACGAATCCCAAGCACCTGGAGCTTCTGGAAGCGTGGATGAAAAGCTACGAACCAGAGAGGCTGTTTGATAGAAACGGAAAACTGCTTCCTGAACTGGCCGAACTCGCGCCCACTGAAGACTTCCGAATGGGTGCCAATCCTCATGTCAATGGAGGCCGGTTACTGACGGAACTAGAGCTTCCGGACTTTACCCATTACGCGCTCGACGTGCCGGAGCCGGGACAGGTTCTCGCGGAGGCTCCGCGCAAACTAGGCGAGTTCCTTAGCGATGTCATTAAATTGAACTCCAAGAACTTCCGCTTTTTCTGTCCGGACGAAACCGACTCCAACCGCCTGAGCGCTGTATTTGACGCGACAGACCGCTGCAGTGCGGAAGAAACCATTTCTATTGACGATCACGTGAGTCTGAACGGGCGAGTGATGGAAGTCTTGAGCGAACATTGCTGCGAAGGCTGGTTGGAGGGATATCTTCTCACCGGCAGGCATGGCGTATTCTCATCCTACGAAGCGTTCGCGCAAGTCGTGGATTCAATGGTCACGCAGCATGCCAAATGGCTGGAGAAATCCCGTGAATACCCCTGGCGAAAACCGATCGCATCTTTGAACGTATTTCTCACCAGCCACGTCTGGCGCAACGAGCACAACGGTTTCACCCACCAGGCGCCGGGGTTCGTGGCCAACGCTCTCGCGCGCCGTAGCGAAATCATCCGTACCTACTTCCCGCCGGACTCGAACTGCCTGCTGAGCGTAATGGACCATTGTCTGCGCAGTCGCAATTACGTCAACGTTGTTACTTGCGGAAAGCAGCCGGCGCTGCAATGGTTGGACATGGACCAAGCCGTGACCCATTGTTCGCGCGGCGCATCAAAGTGGGAGTTCTGTTCGAACGACGGCGACGCAGAACCCGATGTAGTCCTTGCTTGCGTTGGCGATGTGCCAACGCTCGAAACCGTTGCCACTTCTTGGCTTTTACAGAAGTACGTCCCAGGCATCAAGGTTCGCATCATCAATCTCGTGGATATCGGTGTTCTGATGAGTCCGCATGACCACCCCCACGGGATGGACAATATCTCCTTCGAAGCTCTCTTCACGGCAGATGCACCGGTTATCTTTGCATTCCATAGCTACCGTTGGGTCATTCACAGCATGGTTCACGGCCGTTCCAATGAGGCTCGTTTTCATGTACGGGGATTCATCGACAAGGGAAGCACAACCACTCCCTTTGACATGGTAGTGCTGAACCAGATCAGCCGGTTTCACCTGGGCATGGACGCACTCAAATATGCGCCCAGGCTGCGCTCCCAGGTCTCGGATGTGATTGATATGTTCAACCGAAAACTTTACGAGCATAACGTATACATTCGCGAACACCTCCAGGATATGCCCGAGATAAGAAACTGGCATTGGACCAGCGATTTCACTGAACCGAGCAGCCCGCCTCCGCTGGCGAAGGGCCACCCGAGCGGACAGCTCTTTACGAATTCTTGAGGAAAATGGTGTGGCCAATCGTCAAACTGTGGGCGCAACCCGAACCTGTTGACCTCGGAAACGCACGGCTCGAACTCGTGAAGTCGCGGTTGGGTGCTTCTGACCAAGGCCTTACCCAGAGCGAAGCTCAAACACGGTTGAAGCAGTATGGCTACAACGAACTGCCGGAAGAGAAGGTCAATCCATTACTGAAGTTCCTCTCTTATTTCCGGGGTCCGATACCCTGGATGATTGAAATTGCTGCAGCGCCAGGCGAAGCTGTTTACTCCGGTTCGGTTTTGAAGCAGGGGAAATTGATGTCCTGGTTTATGGGACCGGAGTGCAGGACATCTGACGATTTTCGTAACCCGAACGCAAAAATCGCTGTGGCTCGTGCGGCCAGCCACCATTCTCCTGGTAGCCGTTTTTGGAGCCCAGACCGTCGCCACCTTGCTCGCCGTCTATGGAATCTTTATGGCGCCGATCGGGTGGGGCTGGGCCCTTTTCATCTGGGGATACGCTTTGGCTTGGCTCCTCGTCAATGATCGAGTCAAAATAGCTGCTTAAGCTTGGCTTAAGGTTGAACTTCGAACGCGTTGCTCCCGGACTTCGCCGTCTGGTTGACAGGGCTTTGCTTTCCTGTATACCGTGTCGGGCGTGGCGTCTCAGAAAGCTCTCCCCTCGCCCTTGTCCGCAACCACCGGTGTGATCATCGAGCGTACAGGGGAGGTCCTTAGCTTCGCGCTAAACAATGCAGAGCATGGCAACGAGGTTACCGGCGCCATGTTCGATGCCATGCTGGCGGAGCTTCGCGCGGAAGCCAACCGCCCGCGGGCGCGAGTGTTGCGCATCCGGGCGCGAGGCAATGTGTTCTGTACGGGACGCGAACGTGCCGGCCGTAACGCAGAGGGTATTCGCCGTGAAACGAAGCGACTGATTGAGGTCAAGCGCCGCCTGCGAAACTTGCCCCTGATCAGTGTGGCAGAAGTTCAGGGCGACGCTTTGGGTTTCGGCTTCGGGCTCGCTATTGTCTGCGATTTTGTGCTGGTTGCGGAGCATGCGGCCTTGGGCTTCCCCGAAATGCGGTCTGGGCTGCCGCCCTCGGCCATTATGGCCTACCTGGGCGAGTACGCATTGCCCCGCTTCGCGTTCCCCCTGGTATTGTTTGGCGATGCAATCACTCCGGCCTACGCCCTGCAGATCGGACTGATTTCCCAGGCATGCCCCGCCGAACGCCTGGCCCGCGATGCCGATGCGCTGGTGGAGCGCATTCTTCGCCTGGATGCTGGCGCTGCCCGCGGCTGCAAAGAATTTTTCCTGGCCGCCCAGCAGAACAGCTTCGCCGCGAACTGCCGCCTCGCTACCCAAGTGCTCACACGCGACAGCCTGGCCACGTTGAAAAAAGCGAAATGACCTCCCTCCCACCGGTGAATGCGGGCGCCCGTCTGGATCGCCTCCCCATCTGCGCCTTCCACCGCCGCATCATGTGGCTCATCGGCGTCGGCATGTTTTTCGACGGCTTCGACATCTACGTGGCCGCCAGCGTGCTCGGAGCCACGCTCAAGAGCGGCTTCTCGACCCTGGGCCAGAACGCGGAGTTCGTTTCCGTCACTTTTGTGGGAATGATGCTGGGATCTTTCCTGACTGGATTTTTGGGCGACCGCTATGGCCGTCGTTTTACCTATCAGGGGAATCTGGCAATATTTGGTTTGGCGTCCATCGCCAGCGCCTTCGTGCCCTCGATGAACGTGCTGATCCTGCTGCGTTTCGTTATGGGGGCTGGTCTGGGCGCCGAAAACGTTGTTGGTTATGCGACCATGACCGAATTTGTCCCCCCGCAAGCGCGGGGCAAATGGCTGGGCGCCATTTCCGTTTTTGTGGTCGGGGGGCTGCCGGTTACCGGACTTCTAGGCACGCTCATCATCCCGCGCTTTGGCTGGCGTGTCATGTTTGTGCTGGGCGGCGTGGGTGCGCTGGTGGTGTGGTATTTGCG
>DASSQB010000584.1:0-9181 GCA_035702725.1 Terriglobales bacterium
CAAAGCAAAGCTGCCGCGCATATCAGGAAAGCGGCAAAAACGCAGTTGGTAAGAGATAGCGTGAAGGCGAAGTTTGTAACCTGCTGCGCGGCTGCGCTGTCCTTACCGGCCAGAAGGAAGGGCACCTCTTTGTGCATCAGATTGATGCTGCCGAGATGCAGTTGGGCAGAGTAAAAGAGCACGACCGCGAAGAGACTCCACAGACCGTACTCGTTCGGGAACAGAAAGCGGGCGACCAGGAAACCGGTGATTGCCTGCAGAACCTGCGCCACACCGAACGAGGGGAACAGGCGTGCGATGTGTACCCAATGTTTGTCCTCAAATACTTCCGGATTGGCGGCGGCAAGGCTCACGGAGATGACGAAAACAGCTGACGTTGCTGGGCACAGCACCTCTGGGACGCGCCCAGATCGCGCCAACCGCACTGACGGCCAGACAAGCCCATGGATACAGTAAATTCACCGACGCACGCGCAGGACGTGGCTCCTCCTGCAAGCGCTGCGCGGGTTGGAGTTGTCGTTCTCAACTGGAACGGGCACGAGGTCTTGCGGCAATGCCTTCGCTCACTTGCGGGCGCGAATTACGCCTCTCTGGACGTGGTAGTCGTGGATAACGGCTCAAGCGATGAGTCCTGCGAAATGGCGGCCACCGAATTCCCCGGCGTGGTGGTTATCCGCAATCACGAGAACCTGGGTTTTTGTGCCGCCAACAACCAGGGCGTAGCTGCGGTGTTTGAGCGGAAGAACGAGTATGTGCTGATCCTCAACAACGATACCGTGCTCCACCCGGAATGCATCGGCCGGTTAGTGTCGCGCGCGCAGGCCGAGCCCGATGCCGCGGCGATCTCCCCCAAAATCTACTTCTGGCAGCCACGCGATCGCCTCTGGTTTGCGGGCGGCACTTTCAGTTTGTGGACGGGCTGCAATGGCCACATCGGCTATCGGAAGCGGGACAACCCGGCGTGGAATGTGCCGGCATCCATGGACTTCATCTGTGCCTGCGCCATGCTGGTTTCGCGCCGCGCCTGGCAGGAGATCGGAGATTTTGACGAATTGCTGTTTCGCTCGGCCGAGGATATTGACTGGTCGCTGCGGGCGCGTCGGGCGGGGTTCCCGCTGCTCTACGAGCCGGACGCAGTTATTTGGCACCGCGAGTCGTTCGATATCCTGCACAACGAAGGGCGGAGCCGCCAGATGTACTTCTATATCCGCAACCGGCTGGCGGTGATGTGGAAGCATGCGAAGTGGCGCCACTGGCTGACGTTCTTGCCCTGTTTTGGCTTACGCTGTGTGAAGCAAGTGGTTTCTGACGCCGTCAGGGGTAATGCCGACACCGCGCGCCAGATCCCGCGCGCGTGCATGGATTTCGCGCGCCTGAGGCTGCGCCTGCTGCGCTGGCCAAGGGAGGCGCATGCCGTTTACAACGTGCGCGATTCCCGCCAGCAATGGCGCCGTGCCTGGAGAGACCGCAACCTGCCGAGGGAACTCGATCTGTGCCGGCGTCGGGAACTGCGGCAGCACCTGGCGAATGCTCTCTCCGCCATGCACAATCCGGTCATCGTGGAAGCAGGCTGTGGAAACGGGGCGTGGGTGGCTCATCTGCGAGAGGATTCGCGGGTTCGCGTCATTGGAGTAGACAACTACCTGCCCGCCCTTCAGGAACTCAAGCAGCAGGTTCCGGAGAGCGCGTCCGTGGCTGCCGACGTGCGGCACATGCCGTTTCCTGATGGCTTTGCGGATGTCTGCATCTCGCTGGGCGTAGTGGAGCATTTTCCCGGTGGGCCGCAGCAAGTTCTGGCCGAAATGTGCCGGGTGCTGCGCCCGGGAGGACTCCTGTTTCTCACTGTTCCCTATTACAACTGGCTGCGTCGGTTGCTCATACACCCTCTGCGCGCGGTTTATATGGCCGCGTTAAAGCGAGTCCGACGCCGTCCGCTGCACTTCGTGGAATACAGGTTTACCCGTGAAGGCATCACACACGCCACCGCCGCCGCAGGTTTGCAGGTGAGGGAAGTCGCGACTGATGATTACGACCGGGCAGAGGCCGGCCTGAGCCTCGGCCTCTATGTAGACCTGCCTGTGTTCCGGGGAAATTATCCCGGGGAGCTGAACTGGCTGGGACGTGTGGTCCGCCGGCTGGGAAACGCAGTGAACCCCTGGCTGATCAGCGGCGGAGTGCTGGTGGTGGCACAGAAGCAGTCTCAAGAAGCGGGGAAGGCCACAGGCTCACGTGAACTCCTGGCTGAGAGCCTGGCGTGATGAACATTTTATTCGCGTCTGGTCATTTGCCTTGCCCAAGCGCCCGGCAAGCCGGCCAGAAGGTCAGCTATCATCTTTGCCGGTTTCTGGCTCAACGCCATAGAGTGGATCTGCTCTCGTTCGCAACTTCCGCCGAATATGAAAGTTGCGACTCCGGGGCGATGGAGATATTCGCGACGCGTGAGGTGGCTCCCATCACCACTGCCACGCGTTTGCTGGGCCTTGCACGGGCGCCTGGTCTTCCGGCAGCAGTAGCGGCCCGGAACAGGCACAGCTTTCGTCACACGGTTTCCTCGGCAGTGCGGTCCGGTGGGCATGATGTCATCCTGTTCGACAACATGGCCATGTGGCAGTATGCCGACGACGTAGTTTCCAGTGTTCTCCGAGTGGGACTCGCTCAGGACGTGCTCTCCCAACTCTGGACGCGAAAGGCGGAGAACTGGCGCGGCATCCGTGCTTTCGCTGCCAACGTGGAGGCGCGGAGGCTGCGCAGGTGGGAAGCCAGCGCTCTGCGCAAGCTGGACCTCGTCTGTGCGCTCTGCCACAAAGATGCACAACTGCTCTGGGTGTTGGCGGAAAATGTGCCGCAATGTGTGCTACAGCCGTGGTTCTCGCGGCCCTTAGAAGTAGACCGAACTTCGCTCGCCCAAGATGACAGCAGCATCGTATTCGCCGGGGCCTTCGACCGGCACGAGAATGTGGATGCGGCGGGGTTTGCGGTGACCGAAATCCTGCCGCGGGTTGCGGCTGAAGTTCCACACTATGAATTCCATCTGGTAGGGGCTGCTTGCGAGAAGCTTCCAGGACCTATTGCCCAACACTCACGAGTGCGCGTAGGAGGCTTTGTGACCGATCTGCAGGCCTTTCTCTCGCGCATGCAAATTGCGTTGCTGCCTCTTCGGCTGGGGGCGGGGGTCAAGATAAAAGTATTGGAGGCGATGGCCGCGGGATTGGCGGTGGTTACAACACCAGTCGGCGCGGAGGGTATTGAGGCGCAAGACGGCGTTCATTTTCTGGTGGGCAATACCGCGGAGGAACTTGCCCGGCACGCCATTGCCTTGCTGCAGAACCCCAGCTTCCGCGCGCAGGTAAGTGAACGCGCGCGGGAGTTCATCCTGAACAACTATAACTTTGAACAATCGGCTCGGGACTTCGAGTGGACTTTGCTACAGCGCCTCAGTGAGCGGCAGTTTCGAGCGCGTCGAACAACTGGTCTTGCGAGCCAGGGTGAGGCTGACTCGCGTGCTCCGACGCGAAGGCAGGTCGTGGGCGATTGAGAAACGCCGCTGGATTTTGCGAGATTACCAGCGCAACTCCCCGTAGCAACCAGAAAAGGGCCAACACCTGCCAGATGGCAAGCGAATTTTCCAGCAGGCTCTCCAGCAGGATGGCGGCCGAAGAACAGAACAGAGCGGCTCGGAGCGGGCGCAATTCGGGACAGGCGGCGAGTGGCGGGCGGAAATCAGCCTGCAACGCGCGAAACAGCAGAAAGAGGAACGCCGCGAAGCCGAAGACTCCGAGTTCGGTGAGATTCTGGATGAGCGAATTGTGAATGGAAAATTCGGCCATGGGGTCGCTGCCGCGCGCGCGATCAGGGTAATTGCGCAAGCCGATGCCAAAAATAGGGGTGGCGCGAAACAGGCGCAGAGCTGCGCGCTGCGTCGCCCAGCGCATACCGAGGGTGGCTCTGTTTTCTGATTCTCCCACTTCGAGCCGTTCCGCCAGGGAAAAGCTCTCAGGCAAAAGCGCCTTGGAGCCTACATCGGGCGGGGCAAGGTGGAAATGGAACATGGAGAGCGAGATCGCCACCACTACAGCGCCAGCCAGCGCCATCCAGACGTGCCGCCGGCATCGGGCAAGCAGCAAAAATGCGACCGAGCTCAGCAGAAACGCTACAAGCGGGGTGCGCGTGCCGGTAAGAGTGATTCCTTCCGCAAGGACAAGATAGTAAACCAGCGCCAAGGCGCGCCGTGTGCCGGCTTTAGCGCGAGCGTAGTGCAGGAGAGCAAAGGGAGCGGCTACGTTCAGCACCGAGCCAAGGTAACTGGGGTGTTGCCAGTTGCCCGCCAGGCGGCCACGCCAGCCCCAGCCCACAATCCACCACAGGTCTTGCTGGCGATAGAGGTGTTGCAGCACGCCACGCAGAGGAACAAAAAACAAAACCTGCAGAATGGCGAAAACAACGGCGGCAACCGCCAATGCCACCACGATTCTTAGGCACAGCTGGAGTTGCTGCCGGCGCTGCAGAAAAAAGTAGGGAAAGAGAAGAAAACAGAAAGCGAGCCCGAGTTCCAGAACTCCACGCAGCCAATGCAAATGCGAGACACTGTGCCATCCCGAGAGACACGCCGCGAGGAAATACCAAGCCATCGGGAACAGAAGGGGGAATCGCCGCAGCCGGCGAAAGTGCAAGGCATAGTAGGCGCCGCCGATGAACATGGACGCGCCGACGATCACCAGCGAAGACGGAATGATGGTCCCCTGCCCAACGGAGAACTCTCTGATCATCCCCAGATAGACAGCGGGCAGCACCAGGAAACAGAGAACCTTCCAGGGATAGCGCCGCCACACGCCGCCGGCGGCCGCACGGGGATAGGCGGGAGCGGCAACGACGGCAAGGGGAAAAAGTAACCAAAAGAAGGCCACGAGGTCTGTTCCAGTGCTGCAAGAAGGACAGGATGTCCGAGCAGAAGGTACAAAAAATCTTTTCCCGCCAGCGACACTTCGAAACGGAGCGCGCGGCGTGAATGCGTTGACCGACTTGGCCGCGCAAGCGGAGCGCGCTGAGCTGCCGCGCAGCGATAACCGGCAGCGCGGCGTTCACAAGCGCGAATCTGCAGGTGTCTGGCTGCGCCGAGGTACCTATCTTGCTTTGCTGCTTCTGGGCGCCGGGGCTCCGTTTGCGCCTCATTTTGTCCAGTTCGTTTCGCGAGTTGCGTTCGCGTTGTGGCTGACGCGCGCGCTGTTAGACCGGCGACAGTTCCAGCGCCAGGCCTTGTTCCTGCCATTGCTGATCTTCTTCGCAGTTGCCGGGCTCTCGGCGCTGTTTTCTTATGATCCACTGCTGAGTTGGACGCGCCTGGGCTGGTTCGGCATGGGCATGTTGATTTTGATTGTTCCCAATACTGTGCAGAGCCGCCGCGAATTGAAGCTGCTGGTCAGCGTGCTGTTGGCTGCCGGCTTTATCAGTGGGGTACGGACCGCGTGGCAATATACCGCCGGCATCGGGACCAAGCTCGCATATGTGCGCCGCGATTGTGCGCTCGCCGGCGATGGCTTGTGGTCCGGGGACATGATTCAGGAGATCAATGGCCAGCGTACCCGCACCCAAGACCAGTGGAAGCAGGCGCTGCAACTGACCCGGCGGGCTTCGAAACTCAAACTGCACGTGGCGCGCACTTATCCGCTGCAGCACTTTGATGTTGTAATTGCGCGCTCTGACCTGGACAACTGGCTTGCCGACCCCACCGCTGCCCTGGCACGAGGCAGGCCTTTGCGGGCGCAAGGCGGTTTCTACAACTCCATCCCTTATGCCGGCCTGATGATGGTGCTTGCTGGGCTGGCCTGCGGGCTGTGGCTGAGCGCGCCGAATCTGGCGTTGCGATTTGCACTGGGCGCTTTGACGGTTCTCTTATCGGCCTGCCTGTTGCTGACCGTGACGCGTGCTTACATTGTGGCGTTGCTTGTTTCTATTTTTCTCATGCTCTGTGTGGGACAAAGGCGGCGCAGGATGTCGTTGGTCTTAATCCTGCTGGGGATTGCCGTGACCCTCGTCTGGGCCCGCCAGACGCGCCATCTTGCGCGCTGGTACGGAGAGGAGGATAGCTCCCGCGTGATGATGTGGAGGGACAGTCCACGGCTTATTCTTCACCATCCCCTCATAGGCATTGGCTGGGACAGCGTTTTCTCGCATGGGCTGCGGTGGAACCTTCAGGCCTATAGGACGTATCCCGACAAGGTGAGCCACTTTCACTCCACACCTATCCAGATTGCAGTGGATGCAGGAGTTTTGGGGCTGGCGGCGTGGTTCTGGTTGCTAGCGGCCTGGTTCCGTCTGCTGATTCGCGACCTGCGGCTCGCGCGTGACAAAGATTGGTTCTCTCGAGGACTGGCATTGGGACTATCGGGCAGCGCCGCAGGGTTTGTGATTGCTTCCACCGTGCACTACACGCTGGGCGACGGCGAAGTTATGGGTACGCTATGGCTGTTAATGGGATGCGCGCTGGCCCTATGCTGCCAGCTGGAAGCCAATGCAACAGCCTTCAGTAGGCATTCCTTGGAGAAAACAGGTGCAGGATGGTCAGCACAATGATTCGCAGGTCAAAACCGAAACTCCAATTGTTCAAGTAATAGAGATCGTGCTCCACTCGTCTTGCGATAGATGTGTCGCCGCGCCAGCCATTTACCTGGGCCCACCCTGTAATTCCCACCTTCAGGTTGTGACGGGTGTTGTAAAGGGAAACAGTCTGCATGAACTGTTCCACAAAATAAGGCCTCTCCGGCCTGGGGCCGACTACGCTCATTTCGCCATTCAGAACGTTGAAAAATTGCGGTAGCTCATCCAGGCTGGCCGCGCGCAGCCAGCGGCCGAACCGGGTGCGGCGAGGATCATCGCGTCTCGTCCACCGGCGGTCGTCTTCTCCGGGGCTGGTGCGGTGCATGGTGCGGAATTTATACATCAAGAAAGTTCTGCCGCTCAGGCCCACGCGTTGCTGGCGAAAAAGAATCGGGCCCGGGGAAGTGACTTTTATGATCAGGGAGATCAGCACCATCACTGGAGCCGTGAGGATAAGGGCAAAGACCGCAAAGCAGATGTCAAATGCCCGCTTGCCTACCACGTAGGTGAACGACTCCACGGGCAGACGCTGCTCGAGGCCACTGGCGCCGGCACTCACGAAGCCACAGCTCCAGCCATCACTGCGGAGGCGATTTCCAGCATTTTGACGTGTTGCACCAGGCAGCTCACTCAAACAGTCCAAAGGTGCTGAGCCGCCGTTTCAGCGCCCGGGGAATCAAACGTTCATTCCTTCCCAGCACCAGGCCTGCGTACTTGGCGAAGTCCTGACAAGCTCCAGCGCCTCTTGCGGCAATGCCGTAGTGATTTTGGGAAAAGTTCAGTTTCTCGCGCAAAGAACGCAGGCCGTCGCGCAGCAACATGGCTTTGTTGTTCCGGTCCCAGATGTTCAGACGGTGGTAAACAACACCCAGGTCAAAGTAGCGTCGGAAAAGCCGCAGGCTGGAGAAATCGTGGTTGTGATAAACGGCGGCCTCCGGTTCATAAACGATTTTCCAGCCACTATCCAGGATACGGGTGGCGATGGCAACGTCTTCGCAGACAGTCAGGTCCTGGGGGAAACGAGTCTGCTGCCACACTTGTTTGCGGATGGCGCAGTTCACGGTGGAGAAGTGGTAATAGCGGTATCCCAGTTCCGCCCTGCAGGCGGCGCTCTTGACCAAGCGCGTGTCGCCATACATGGTGTGGAGAACGCCTCGGCGCTCGATGCTGGCAGCCGGCCGCGGAACATGCCGGCCATACACCGCGCCCACAGCACTGTCTTCAAAATTACGCAGCAGCGCGCCCAGCCAGCCTGGCGAACAAGGAAGCGCGTCGGCAGCCAGGTAAACCAGAAATTCCCCCTGTGCCAGTTCCGCGGCCAGATTGCGAGTACGGGCATGATGGAACGCTTCGGCGGCGATGCGGTAGAGCTGCACAGGATAACGGCCGACGATCTCGACCGTTTGGTCACCGGAGCCGGAATCAATGAGGATTACCTCGGGCCTGTCGGGCGCTTTCTGGGAAAGCACGACCTCCAGACACCGGCTGATGTTGGGCGCTTCGTTTTTAGTCAGGATCAGGACTGAGACAGTGGCCTTCGCCAGGGCGGGCGGCGCATGTTTCTCGGCGGGCGCGCGAGACACGGGCCTTGCGGTTGGCAGTGCAAGCCGCTCTGCGGACACAGGTCTGCTTTGTGTGCTCATGTCCTGCTTGTTGCATCGGGACAGACACCACGGTGCATTCGCGGGTTACGTAATTTTCTCGATGCATCTTTCCTGTAACTTCCGTGGCGCTCTCCGGTCATAACACCACGACGCGATGGAGATCGTAATTCACACAATGGCTGTGATCGAGGTCCGACCGCCGGGGACCGTCAGGCACGCGGTAGAGGCAAGGGATTAGTGCGGAAGTCCAAAAAAATCGTCTTCTTCTTCCCCTCGTTTTCCAGCATGGAGGCCACGGCTCCGCTCGGATTGCTGGCCATCTCCACGCCGCTGCTGCGCGCGGGATATGACGTGCGCATCATTGACTCCACCATTACGCCCAACTTCAAACAGCGGGTGCTCAGCGAAGCTGCCGATGCGCTTTGTTTGGGCGTTTCGCTGGTGACCGGGCCCATGATCCGGGAAACAGTAGAAATAGCAAAGGCAGCCAAAGCGGCCGATCCTTCACTGCCGGTGATTTTGGGAGGGTGGCACCCTTCACTGCTGCCCGGTCAAACGCTGGCGGCGGAATTTGTGGATATTGTCGCCTGCGGGCAGGGCGAAGACACCATGCTGGAACTGGCCCAGCATCTCGAGGCGGGCGAGGCGCTGGATGAGGTTCCGGGAATAGGATTCAAGCGCGACGGCAAGCTGGTGTTCACCGCGCCACGCCCGCTGCGGCCGCTCGCTGATATGCCGCCAAAGGCCTATCACCTGGCCGATTTCGACGCCTATGAGCGAGTATGCGGCCGGCGCTGGGCCATGTATACCTCCAGCCTGGCATGCCCGTTCAACTGTGCCTACTGCACCAACGCCGGCGTTTATGGCCGCAAGTGGAACGCTTTGTCGGCGGAGCAGTTCGTCGAAGAGACCGTTGATTTAACCCGCCGCTTCCGACTGGAACTGCTTTGGGTGGTGGACGACAACTTTCTGGTTGATCTTGA
>DASSQB010000585.1:0-9595 GCA_035702725.1 Terriglobales bacterium
GAGCTATCGCTCGCCCCGACGGGCGAGGCGCCCGTTCCCACACAGACATTGCTGAGGCGCTCTTAATGAGCACGGAGCTAGTACCCTTGGCACCAGCGGAAGCGGTTCGGTGCTGCCAACCGGTGCTACAATCCAGCTAAGCTCATGCTGCGCAGGCGCATTTCTACGTTGTTTCTGCTGGCAGTGCTGTGTGTGGGTTCCTTTGCCACCGCGGCCAGCAAACCCCCACTGGAAGACCGGATTGACCAGATCCTGTCCCAACCTGACGTGGCGCGTGGTTTCTGGGGCATCGAAATCGTTTCCCTGCCCAAGGGCAAAGTGCTCTATGCGCGCAATGAGCACAAGCTGTTCACGCCGGCTTCCAACACCAAGCTGTTCACCACCGCTACCGCGCTGGCCCTCATCGGCCCCGACTACCGCTTCCGCACCACGGTGGAAACCACGGGAAGCCTGGACAGGTATGGCCGGCTCACCGGCGACCTGGTGCTGGTGGGACGCGGCGACCCCAATCTGTCCGGGCGAGTGCTGCCCTACAATCTGCACACCGAGCGCGATCCGCAGCCTATCAAGGTTCTCTCAGACCTGGCCGACGACCTGGTGCGCAAAGGGCTGAAGTTTGTGGATGGCGACGTAGTGGCCGACGACTCTTACTATGCCTTCGAGCGTTATGGCGAGGGCTGGAGCCAGGACGACCTGGTGTGGGGAGATGGTGCGCCGGTGTCGGCGCTGACTATCAACGACAACGTGGTATTCGTCAACATCCTGCCTGCCGACCACATCGGCGACCGCGCCTTTGTCAGCGTTACTCCGTTCGCCGACTACTACCGCATTGATAACCGCATTATCACCACGCCTCCGGGCACTGGTCCGCGCAAGATTTACATCAATCGCGAGCCTGGCTCCCACACACTCACGCTGTGGGGCAACATGCCGGTGGATGATGCCGGGGCCAACGAAGCCCTGGCCATTGAAGATCCCGCCGATTATGCCGCAGATCTCTTCCGGCAGTTGCTGGAACAGCGGGGCGTGATCGTTTATGGCCGCTCGCGAACGCATCACACCGAGTTAGCCAGCTTGTCTACCGTTACCGTGACCAGCCTGGCTTCGCGCGGCGGCGGGAGCTCAAGTGTCCTTTCGCCGCAGGACCAGCGCGTAGTGCTGGCCAGTTACCAGTCGCAGCCACTGGCCGAAGACCTGACGGTAATCAACAAGGTCAGTCAGAACCTGCACGCTGAATTATTGCTGCGCCTGCTCGGCCGCGAGAAAGGCAACGCCGGCACCATCCAAGCCGGCGAAGAGGTGGTACGCACTTTTCTGACCCAGCAGGTGGGCATCAGCCCTGACGAGTTCGTGTTCTACGACGGCTCCGGCCTGTCGCGCGAAAACCTGGTGACGCCCTATGCCATCGTGCAGTTATTGCAGTACTCCTCCACCCAGCCCTGGGCGCTGCTCTACGAAGGCACCTTGCCGGTGGCGGGCGTGGATGGCTCGCTGGCAGACCGTCTTAAAGGGACGCCAGCCATGGGCCACGTGCAGGGTAAGACCGGCTCGCTGAATCATGTAAATGCGCTCTCCGGTTATGCCACCACCGCCAAGGGAGAAAAGATCGCGTTTTCCATCCTCACTAATAACCATCACCTTCCCGACCGCGAAGCCTTGAACACGATTGACCAGATTGTGCTGGCGGTGATGCAGCAATAGGGCGGTAGCTGGTAGTTAGTAGTTGGCATTGTAAGCCGGCAACACTCATCCTCAGTGGTAGAGACGTGACTTGTTACGCCTCACTACGCGCGAGCAGGAGACGTTGCAAGCAATGTCTCTACCGATCTTTGTTTCTGATCCAGAACTTACCTGAGTAACAACGGTAGCATGCAGGTGCTCGGTTCGCAGCGGGAAACCGGATCGCGGCGGGCGAGAACGCCCAGGCTGATTTCTTCGCGAAAGGGCGAGGGATACAGCAGGCACAGTTCTCCGTCGCGGCGCAACACGACGGAACGCGAGCCAATCGCCTGCGGAAATTGAATCTGAGCGCGCGACCCGCAGCACAGGTAAAGCGAGAGCAGGTCGCAGAACTGCAGCAGATCCACCAGGCGTTCCACTTCACGCTGTGACCGCGATTGGCGGCCCAGGCGCACCGCATCCCGTCTGGTTTCGTTCTTCGCGAACGCACGTATGCGGGCCGCGTCCTCTGGGGGATCTTCAACTGAGTTCAACCGGTGTTCGGCGAGACGCCGAAAATGGCCGCTTACCATGAGGCCGCCGATGGCGCCGGCCTTCTCCTCCGCGCATTGGATAGAAGCGATCCAGGCCTCCACGAACATCTTGACCGGAGCTTGCAGAAACGAAAGCGGGCGCCCGTTATGGTCACGCGGTGGCGGAGGAGCATCACCCTTGCCGCCGCCCGCCGCTCCTCCGCCGTCATATCTGGCCCAGCCGGCATCGTGCAGGGCGATAGCGCGCACGATGTCGTCTTCCAGTCGCGGGAAGTCAGTTGTAGCGAACAGCGACGCCAGTTCTCCGGCTAGCGCAGCGTGATCTGGCTGCGCAATCAGCCACCAGGCGGATGCGTTCTGCATTTGAGTAGCAGCTATGGCGTTCCAGGCGGGAATGATCTCAGACGAAGCGCAGCGAGCTGGGCTCATGGGATAAAGAATCATCGTGGCCGCCGCGCCCGCGCGCGCTGCCGCTCCGCCATGGCCGCTGCCGCCGGGCCGGTGCCCGTGGGCGGCTTGCGCATGCCGTCCAGCAGCTGCTTCAGCACCACCGCGTTGTTGTGCTCCAGGTTGCGCGAGGCAAACAGAAGCGTGAGCCGGCTGCGCGTTCTAGCCAGCCGGTAGAGCTCTTCCAAAGCTTCGGCTGCCGGCGACCGCGCCAGTTCCTTCAGGTAACGACGGCGAAACATGTCCCAGTTCTGAGGGAGGGCATGAAACCAGCGCCGCAACTCATCGGACGGCGCCAGTTCCTTCAGCCAGGTGTGCACCGCTTCCTTGCGCACGCCGCGTGGCCACAGGCGGTCCACCAGCACGCGGGCGCCATCGGCGCGCACCGGCTTCTCATAAACGCGTTTGACTGCGACCGGCATGAGCTTTGCTCTATTATTGTACGTTTCCCGGGTGCACCCATTGAGAACCGTACTCCTGATCTGCTCCTCAGCCCTATTGTTATGTCTTCTCGCCGGCTGCGACGTGCAGCGGCGCAAAAGCGACGCGGAACTGGGACTTAATCCGCAACAGGCATCCGGACGCCGGGTGTTCGACTACTATTGCGCGCGCTGCCACGAAGCCTACTCATCTAGCGATCTGCAGGGACCCAGCTTGGAACATATGTTCAAGAAGCAGTATCTGCGCAGCGGTTTGCCCGCCAACGACGACCGGGTCATGGAGGTCGTGCAATATGGGAAGAGCAAGATGCCGTCCTTCGGCAACGTGCTCACGCCGCAGCAGATCAAAGATTTGATGGCGTATCTGCACACTCTGTAGGTGGGCACGGTTAGTTGCTCTTGCCGATGCTTGTGTCGGGACCGCTTCCGCCGAGCCAACCCTGGTAAGGAATTCAGGCTAGCTGCGCTCGCCCGCACGGGGCAAAGCCCCGCGTGCCCACACGGGAATTGTTGCGGCCACGTGTAAAATAGAAGTTTGCATGGGGTCTTCTGCCGAACTGGTTCAGATCAGCCTGGCGCCGATGCGGCCGCAGCCCAAGCCGCAATGGCTGCGCGCCCGCGCTCCCGTCGGCGATAACTATCACAATCTAAAGGCCTTGGCTCGTGGCCTGGGTCTGCACACGGTGTGCGAGTCGGCGCAGTGCCCCAACATCGGCGAATGCTGGAACCACCGCACCGCCACTTTCATGCTGCTGGGCGATCTCTGCACCCGCCGCTGTGGCTTCTGCGCCGTGCCCAAGGGCAAGCCGGGGCCGCTGGATTGGGATGAGCCGCGCCGTGTGGCGGAGGCGGTCGCCACGCTGGGGCTGAAACACGCAGTTGTGACCAGCGTGAATCGCGATGATGACAACCTGGGCGGAGCGCGCGTTTTTGCCCAGACAATTGAGGAGATCCGCAAGCTCACGCCCGAATGTCGGGTGGAAGTGCTGATTCCCGATTTTCAGGGTCTGGACGAGGCGCTGAAAATTGTGCTCGATGCCCGGCCCAACGTTCTGAACCACAACACCGAAACCGTGCCCCGCCTGTACCGCGCGGTCCGTTCGGGGGCGCGTTACCAGCGCACCTTGAGGCTGCTGGAAAACGCCAAGAAGTTTTCTCCCGGGATGGTCACCAAGTCAGGAGTGATGGTCGGCTTGGGCGAAGACATGGCCGAACTGGTCGAGGTTTTTCGCGACTTGGCCGCGCGTGGCGTAGACCTGCTGACGGTGGGCCAGTATCTGCGGCCTTCGCGCGATCATCTGCCCATCGCCCGCTTCTACACGCCCGACGAGTTCCTGTACCTGAAGCAGGAAGCGTTGCGCTTCGGATTTCGCCACGTAGAGTCAGGGCCGCTGGTGCGCTCCAGCTACCACGCGCACGAGCAGGCTCAGGCAACGAAGGAAGCTTCTAACTGCTAGCTTCTGGCTTGCGAGCGTTCAGCACTCAGAAGTCAGCACTCAGCCTGTCATGTATGGCGCGTCCTACTGGACTGGCAATGGCCATAATTGGCTGATTGCTGATTGCTGAGTGCTGCCTCTACAATCACTTCGCATTTACTTCCTTTTGCGAGACAACTCATGAGCGTGTGGCACATCGTCGGCGCCTTGGTCCTGGGTCTGGGGGTGGGGGTTCTTTCCGGACTAATTGGAGTGGGAGGCGGAATTGTTCTGATTCCCGCTCTGATCTACATCTTCGGCATGGATCAGCATCTGGCCCAAGGTACATCACTGGCCATGCTGCTGCCGCCCACCGGCATTCTGGCGTTCATGGAGTACTACAAGGCGGGAAAGGTGAACTGGCAGCTAGGCCTGATCATCGCCGTCGGGGTCTTTCTGGGAGGTTACTTCGGAGGCGCTTGGGCTCAGGAAATCTCTGGCCCCACGTTGCGCAAGGTGTTCGCAATTGCGCTGGCAGCCACGGCCGTGAAGATGTTCGTGCAAAGGTGACAAACGACACGGCTGGCCTTCAAGACCATTCACCGCTGAGACGCAGAGAACGCCGAGATTTCCATAGAAGAGACAGCCGGATGTTTCGCCGACGTGCAGCCAGAAGACTTGATCTGCATAGAATGTGAGACTTTTTAATTTCCTTTAGCGGCCTCTGCGTCTCGGCGGTTTGCTTTACCGCAGACGGCAGGTGACCCAGCCTAGAACACCTTCAGCCGGATGGTCAGGTACTTCTTAGGATTTTTGCGAATAGCGGCGATCAGGTCGCGAGTCTCGACCAGCAGAGTGTTGGCATTGTTATAGGCAGAAGGATCCTGCAGCAGCTTGCCCACTGTGCCCTCGCCTGAATTCAGCCGGTTGGAAAGTTCGTCGAGCTTGGTGATGGTGTCGTTCACTTTGGCGGCAAAGGCCTGGTCCTTGGTCACCAGTCCCAGCGTGCCCTTGCCGGCGTTCACGTCGGCCATGAGCTGGTTCGCCTCGGTGATGGTTGCGTTGGCGTTGTTGTAAAGCGAAGGATCCTTAATGAACTTGCCGACCGTACCTTGCCCGGAGTTAATCTGGTCGAGGATAGCGTTAAGCTTGTCTACGCTGGCGTTGGCGTGGTTGTAGAGATCGTCGTTGACGATCAACTTGCCCAGGCTGCCCTGACCCTGGGTCACGGCCGAAGCCACTTTTTGGAACTCCGTCAACGTCGAATTCAGGCGGTTGTACAGAGATTCATCGTAAATCAACTTGCCCACCGACCCCTGGCCGCTCTGCACGAAGGAGACGATGTTATCCACCCGGCCCAGCAGGGCCTGGATGTTCTGCAAGGTGCTCTGGCTGGCACGCACCATGTCGGTCAGGTCCGGCCGTTCATGGATCGGCAGTACGGCTCCGTCCTGGGCGGGCGGACCGTGGGCCGCCCGGCTGTCAATGTCCACAAAGGTTTCGCCCAGCACCCCCTGGGTGCTGAGTTCGGCGGTGGAATCGGTGCGTACCGCGTCCTTGAAGCGTGTGCTCACCGTCATCACCACTTGTACCGGAGTTAGGCCATGGCCGGCCTCTACCCGTATTGCCTTTACATTGCCGATGTCCACGCCCTCCAGGCGCACCGGCGCCCCCACGCGCAGGCCGGAAGCGTTGTCGAAATATGAGTAGAGCGTGATTTTGCGAGTGAATAAGCCGGTCGAGCCGGTCATGAGGAAGATGAGGATGATCAGCACGATGCTGGCGAAGATCACCGTCAGCCCGACCCGCAGTTCCGACCACCTTAGTTGCTTCTGGCTAGCCACCTTCTCCCCTGAAAGCTAGTAGCTATTCTGATGCTTTACGCCCCGCGCTGGAATTATCTATGTAGTGGCCCCGAGACTGACACCCCAACGCCCGGAGCGTACTAACTCCTGCCATGACTCGGATTTAGGCGATGATAACAGACGCCCCCACTAGGCTCCACGGGAGAGCGGCGAGCGGCGGAATGTGAGGGTCAGGAACAGGGCCAGCAAATAGGCGGCGGCCCCGCAGGTGAGGGTAAGGTTCAGGCCCACTTGAATGGCGATTATGATAGCCAGCACTGAGCCCAGAACGCTGGAGGCCGCGTTCATAGCCCACGCCCACTCCACCGCATTGCGCTGGGAGGGAGCGCCGTCCACGGGGGCGATGGTGGCGTCTTCGGCTTCGAGTTTATCTCCCGCCAGCCAGCGTAAACCGGTGGGGAAGGGCATGCCCATGGCAAAACCAACGGGGATGAAGAGCAGAGCGCTGACCAGCAGCTTCACGAAAAAGGGCAGTCCTACCAGCGAACCGAGCAGGTGGTGCAGGACGCCCACGTAGACGAGCAGCGCAGCAACGATCGCAGCCAGGGGGATCTTCACTTGGCTGGGCTGCGAGAGCCATCTACGGGAGACCATACTGCCGGCGCCACTGGAAAGCATGAGCAGGAAGATGACCACAGTGAGCGCGTAAGTGGGGTGGCCCAGGAAGAGCACGAAGCGCTGGATGAAGGTGATCTCCACCAGGATGTAGCCCAGGCCCACAGCAATGAAGTAGAGCAGTTGCAGGGTGCGGCCCCCGCCTCCGCCATGCAGCGCCAGCGGCAGCACCAGGAAGAACAGTACCGCTGCAACGGAGATGAACAGCACCATGGCCAGGACCACCACGCCCAGATTCACCTTCCAGTCAATTCCGCGGGCCAGCAGGCGCTTGCTGAGGATTTGCCTGGTTTTCAGGGTGAAGAAGAAAAATGGCGCGTTATCCGTGACCGGAGCCACATTGAACTTGTAGTTGCGGGCGAAGCCGTAGGGATCGTTGCTGGCGATCAGCTGGCCGAAGGCGTTGTCCTGAGGCTGCGAGGGCATGTATTGCGCCACCAGCCGGGTCTCGGCCAGGTGCCCGCGCACCGCGGTCTCCTCTTCCGGAGTGAACGGACTCTTCTTGGCCAGCACCACAACCGGGCGGCCGTCCACATTGAGCGCTCCCTCGGAGACCACAATGAAGTTGCGCGCCGGGTTGGGCACACCCAGTTCGTGCAGCGCCTGCATGGCTACCGCCAGCACGCGCACCGCTTCGCGCGGCTGCTTGAACTCCCAGCGGGTGATGGCAATCATGCCGTCCGGCTTCAGGTGCTGGAAGTACTCCTTGAACGCCTCCACAGTGTAAAGATTGTTTTCGCTCAGAGCGAAGGCGCCGGCGGCAGTGGAGGCCCAGGTATCCACCAGCGTCATTTGGATGACGTCATACTTCTGGCGCGCGTTGCGCACCCAGGAGCGGCCGTCGGCAACATGAATATGGACCTGGGGCAGGTCATAGAGATGATGCGAGTAGTCGGCGTAGCGGCCGCGCATCACGTCGTTGATGATGATGGGATTGATTTCAATGCCGGTGATGTCGGAGCTGCCGTTGGCCAGGGCGCGCATCACGTCCGGCCCGCCTCCCGGACCGATGATGGCGTAGCTGCCGTGCGGGCGCAGAACATTGGTGACCGAAGGCGCGGTGGACATCATGGCCCTGTGCAGCGGCGTCTGCTCCCACACCCTGGGGTCGAAGTTCATGATGGCGCTGTTGGCGTCAGCATCAATTACCACCCACTTGGAGCCATCTTTCTTGCGGTCCACTTCGATACGGGAGATGGCGTTCCAGCGCACATACTCCACCGTAAAGTAATCGGAGATGCGGACCCCTTTGGCGTAAATGATGTCCATCAGGCGGCCGGAGTAGTTGGCGGCAATAAGGGCCGCGAGGAGCAAGGCGAGGGCCACGCCCGCGCGCCGCCAGCGGCGGGAAGTAGACCAGGCAATGGCGCCAAGGGCCATGGCCAAGCCGGCAAAAACCACGGTGTTGGGGCCGCCGATCCAGTTCAGCAGCGGCACCACCGCCAGGCAGGCCAGCGAGCCGCCGGCCAGGTCCGCGCCGTAGAGTTGGGGAATGCGCCGCGTCTCGCGCGCAAAGGCCACCGAAAAGAGCAGGCCGGTGAAAAAGAAGGGCACGGCCGAAAACACATAAATCAAAGTCAGCCGCTTGAAGTTATAGCTGCTGAGCTGCAGGGCCACGCGAGTGTGGAGCACTACTTCCAGCGCCACTACGACAGCCACCGCATTGATGAGGCAGAGCAGGGCGCCCATTTTGCGCACATCGTGGGGAGCCAGCCAATCCTGCCGCAGGTAGGCAAATACTCCCCCCGCGCCCAGGCCCAGCAGGGCGATGGAAATGGCGAGAAACGCGAAGTGGTAGAAGAGCACCACCGAAAACAGGCGGGTCAGGGACAATTCCAGCAGCAGCGCGGCAAAGCTGACCAGGGCCACACCTGCCAGAGGGGCGGTGGCGGTTGCCGGCTGGACCTGCACTGGTTTGGGGAGAACTGCGGGTTCGCTCATTTTCAGCTAATGTTCAAGCTTCGAGGATCACCTGGGCAATAGCCTCAGAAGCGGTGTGGGTGAGTGAAAGCGCGGCGTTCTTTGTCCCCAGCCCAGCGGCGAATTCGGCCGCCTTGCCGTTGAAAGTCAGTGTGGGACGTCCGCCCGGCTGGCGCCGCACTTCGATGTCGCGCCACCTAACTCCACGATTCCAGCCCGTGCCCAGCGCCTTCATGGCCGCTTCCTTGGCGGCAAAGCGGGCGGCATAGCGCTCCACCCGGTTGGCCTTGGCCTCGCAGTAGCGGATTTCGCCCTCCGTGTAAATCCGCTCCAGGAAGCGCCGCCCGAAGCGCTCGATGGCCGCCGCCACTCGTGGCACTTCCACCACATCAATTCCTGTTCCCACAATCATGCAGCCGCGCACTACGCCTTGGGTTTCCACTGTTTACGCCGGAGTTTTCTACGGTAACACAAATAAGGCATTGACGATTGAAGATTGACGACTGACCAATGAATACCAGCGCCGCTTCAAAGTTTCACGGTTCAAATTCAAAACCTTAACGCAGGGAACGCGGAGGTTTCAGGATTCTTAGATTCTATTGTGCTGCTTTCCCAGCGAGTCTTCGCGTTAGTCTTTGCGACCTCTGCGTTAAGCTTTTTTCAATCTTTAATCTTTAATC
>DASSQB010000586.1:0-2355 GCA_035702725.1 Terriglobales bacterium
GCCCCTGTGGGTGGCGCGAGCGCCCGCGATTCGTATCAGGGCATGGCTTTAGCCATGCCGAAAGCCAATCCCGCCGGCTCCGGCTTAGCCGCTGGGCTGGATACTGCTCTCAACCGTTGACTACCTCCCTGACCACCTTCCCATTTGTCATCCTGTCTCTAACGACGCTGGTGCTGTCAAGAACCTTCGGGCAACAGTTCTCCGCTGGCGCCAGGGGGTTTGCTTTTGCGCCCACTTTGTCTAGCGGAAAGGTTTTGACTTTGCCGACCAAGGCTCGTCTGTTGAATCGGGCGAGAGACGCAAGGTCTTCTCACCCATCTCTTCGGGTTCGACGTGCTCCCATGATTCGCTACGAACTCCCCGCCTTTCGGGGAGGCAGGCTGCCCACTCAAGCGGTCGGTACTAGCCTTCGACCACAGAATGACTCGGGCTCGCCTGCGTTACGGCCTGGCACAGTTGCGCGTACGTCCAGTCCTCGCGCAACATCAGGTACAACCTCACGGCCAGCTTGCGCGCCACCGCCACCTTGGCCAGAGCGCGATGTTTGCGCGCCGCCAGGCGACGGTAGAAGCGTCCCAGCTCGGCATCTTGGCGCGCCGCCGACTGCCCCGCCTCCACCAGCAGGAAGCGGAGAAAGGAACTGCCCTGCTTCGTGATGCGGCCCAGCTGCTGCCGTCCCCCGCTGGAGTGCTCGCTGGGGATCAGCCCGAAGTAGCTGGCCACCTGGCGGCCGGAGGGGAAGCGTTGCGCCGGTCCTAGCGTGAGCACCATGGCCAAGGCGGTCACCGGCCCCACCCCGGGATGGCTCCTCAGCTTGACCGCCGCTGGCCGCCGGGCCACTTCCTCTTCCACCCTTTGGTTCAGTTCGGCGATCTCCGCCTGCAGCCGGTCTAGCGCTTCGAGCAGATGCTGGCGCCGCTGGGCCGCGTAGGGCAGCAGTTCCAGCTGTTCCAGCTCCGCCCGCCCCGCCGCCGTCCACAGCTTCCGTTTCCGCTGCAATCCCTGGCTCAGGGCCAGGGCGTGCAGCTGATTCTTCACCTGCGTCCGCGCCTGCACCTGCTTGTGCCGATGCAGCAGCAGCTGCCGCACGTCCCGCTCCTCCAGGCTGGGCACCCAGATCTGGGGGAACCGTTCCTCCCGCAACAGCTGCAGCAAGTGGGCCGCATCCCGCCGGTCGGTCTTTTGCTGGCGCACCACGCTGGCCCGGATCTGGCCCGCATCCCCCAACCGCAGCTCGATGCCCAACTCTGCCAGCAGCCGTTCGAACCAGGGATAATGTCCGCAGGCTTCCATCCCCACCACCACCTCTTGCCCGGCCAGGGAGCGGTAGTACTGCTCGGCCTCTTCCCGGTGGGCTAACCGTTTCTCCTGCATCTCTCCCGTTCGATTGTCAAAGATCGCGACCTGCTGAAAGCTCGGATGAAAATCACAGCCTATAATCACCATGACGTTGGCTCCTTCTCCGAGCCTTGGTCTGTTTTGTCGCAACCAATTTACCTCGGCTGACCGAGCCAACGTCGTTATCCAATCAAGCGAGCGCGAGTTGAACGAAGTGAAATGAGCGCGAGTCGAAGGACCTTGTGTTTTAACAAGCTAAAAGCACCTCTTCCCTCATCAATCTTCATTCCAAAATCGTCAATTCTTTCCAAAGAGTGCTATTGAACCCTCTTATCGCTGAAATTAGACTGTTTCTATGCACGCACATGCCGGCCACACCCACGGCCATGAACCTTCCCGCGTGCTGCGCATCTCTCTCGGTATTACTCTCGCGTACGTTGTCCTTCTGGTAATAGCCGGAATTAAGGCGCACAGCTTGGCCCTGCTTTCGGAAGCCGGCCACAATGCCTCTGACTTCCTGGCCCTGCTGCTCTCCCTCGGCGCCGTCTACTTGCAGCAGCGCCCGCCCAGTCCGACCAAGACTTACGGCTACTCCCGTGCTGGTGTCCTTGCAGCTTTCCTGAACGCCATTGGGCTCGTCATCATCTCCTTCGTCATTTTTTACGAAGCTTTCCATCGCCTGCTCGCGCCGCACACAATTCATGCCGGCGTCATGATCTGGGTTGCCGCCCTCGGCGTCCTCATGAACGGCGTGATCTCCTGGCTGCTTTACCGCAGCCGCCAGGACCTCAACATCCGCAGCGCCTTCCTGCATATGTTTGGCGACACTCTCTCCACCGCCGCTGTCATCGGTGGTGGCGCCGCCATCCTCGTCACCGGCTATGTCTGGATTGACTCTGCCCTTTCCTTCGGCATCGGCGCTCTTATCCTCTGGTCGGCTTTCGGCATCGTGCGCGAAAGCCTCAACATCCTGCTGGAAGGTACCCCGCGCGGCATGGAACTGGAACAGATAACCAG
>DASSQB010000587.1:0-34019 GCA_035702725.1 Terriglobales bacterium
CCAGCGGCACGCTGACTCTGCGGGTATCGGCGAAAATCTGCGTGGGCTGGTTGGCGGCCGCGCCTTTCGCTTGCGCCGAGAGCCAGCGGGGGGAGGCGAGGTGCGCGGCGCAAGCCGCGCCGGCAGCCAGGGACTGACGCAGGAAGTGTCGTCTGCTGCGGAAGAACATGCGGGCTGTTTCCTTTGCGCGCCCCGGTGGTGGGTCATCCAGCGAAAACGATTACCCGGATAGCCCCACCGGGGAAAGGCGTTGAGTTGCGCCCGCCATTGTACGAGCCTGCCCGCGGAGCTGAAAAGCTAAAGTTGGGAGTAAACGATTTCGCAGCTTCAGGCTGGCAACCCATCCCGCCATCTTTCTCACTTGTCATCCTGAACTGCCCGAACGAGCTCTGGCGAGGAAAAGCAGCGAATGGACCTGCTTTCCGCACATTTCATGCGATATCGTGCGTGGCGAGTGCGCCGCTTCACTCCACCAGAAATTGCGGAAGGTGAGATGTGACACTCTCCCGGTGACACAAGATTCAGGGCTGGAGACCAGCGGCCCTCTCCGCAATTTTGTCGGGATAAGCATTAGTCGAAAAATGAGCCGGGAACTTTTCCGCGGCGGCCAACTGAACGCACAACGCCACTCCTTCCGCCGCCTGCGCCACTTCGTTCAACTCGGGAAAGGTTGGCGCGATGCGGATGGTGCGGTCTTCGGGATCGTGCCCGTGCGGATGCGTAGCGCCCGCGGGCGTCAGTTCGATACCGGCATCTTTCGCCAGAGCCACTACGCGCTGGGCGCAACCCCCGGGAACATCAAGGCTGATGAAGTATCCGCCTTTTGGCCGTGTCCATGCCACTTCGGGAACACGGGCCAGTTCCCGGCTAAACACATCGAGAACCGTCTGGAACTTGGGCGCCACCAGGGCTCGATGCTTTTCCATCAGCTGTAGAATCCCGGCCTCATTTTTCAGGAATAGAACGTGGCGCAGCTGGTTTACTTTGTCCGGTCCGATCGTTCGCGGAGTAAACCTTGCCAGCAGCCATTTCACGTTCTGCGGGGAAGCGGCGAACAGGGCCAGCCCCGCTCCGGCCATTGTGATTTTCGAGGTAGAGGCAAAGACCAGCGGCCGGTTGGCGTGCCCATGGCCCTCGCACAACTCAAGAATATTGGCGATCTCAACCCGCTCCGGCGTGAGATGGTGCACCGCATAGGCATTGTCCCAGAAGAGCCGAAAATCAGCGGCGGCGGTCTTCATGGCTGCCAGTCGCTCGATGACTGTGTTGGAGTAAACCGCGCCCGTGGGATTACTGTACTTGGGCACGCACCACATTCCCTTGATAGACCCGTCCTGCGCCACCAGTCGTTCGACTTCCTCCATGTCCGGGCCGTCTTCCCGAAGCGCCACCGGAATCATGCGGATGCCGTAGTCGGCGCAAATTCGGAAATGCCGGTCATAGCCCGGAACGGGGCATAGGAACGCAATTTCCCCCTGCCGCGACCAGGGAAGCGGGCTGTCGCAGGTGCCTTTGAGCAGGGAATAGACCACCACATCGTGCATCAGGGCGAGGCTGGAGTTGTTGGCCACCACCACCTGCTCCGGCGGCGCGCCCAGCATGCCGGAAAACAGGTTGCGGGCTTCAGTCAGCCCCTGCAGCCCACCGTAATTGCGGCAGTCAGTGGAGTTTTCGGCCAGCCAGGTTCCTGATCCCGGCAGCGACAGCAGTTCTGCGCTCAACTCCAGTTGGGCGGGCGAGGGCTTGCCCCGCGTCAGGTTGAGCTTGAGGCCCTTGGCCTGGAATGCGTGGTAGGCCTCTTGCAGTACTCGGATGTCCCTCGAGGCAGTCGGAACCGCTTGTTTCACCTGGATTTTCCCTGGTTGTGAGATTTGGCCGTTAAGTGGAGGCTGCATTGATGATGCCTCAGTCGGGCTGGTTGCGCAAGCCGCCATCACACCGATTTCGCGCGGTCTCCGGTCCTGCATCCTCATGCGCTTCCTTAATATCAGGGCGCGGTTGCCCCGCTGGAACATATCGTGGGGCGATAGAAAAACCCAGCGCGGGCTTGCAAACAGCCGGTCTGAATGTGGTATAGATAATAAATAAATTCTCTCGTGCTGAGGCGGAGCGCAGGGTCGCATCCGCGGCTGCTGCGCCTGATAGTGCCGCCCTCAGCCCTTGTAGGATGCCATGTTGGAAGTGGAACACTTGACCTGCCGCTACGGGCCGATAACGGCCGTAGACGACATCAGCTTTCAGACCCACTCTGGGGAAATCCTGGGCTTCCTCGGCCCCAACGGCGCCGGCAAGACCACCACTATGCGCATGATCACCGGTTATCTTCCCCCGA
Source organism: Terriglobales bacterium (assembly GCA_035702725.1). Classification (GTDB taxonomy): domain Bacteria; phylum Acidobacteriota; class Terriglobia; order Terriglobales; family Acidobacteriaceae; genus JAICWP01. The sequence goes on from DASSQB010000587.1 coordinate 2,333, forward strand.
CGGCGGGAGAAGTGCGCATAGAGGGCGTGGGCTTGCGGCGCGATCCCCTGGCCGCCAAGCGCAAAATCGGCTATTTGCCCGAGTTGCCGCCGCTTTATCCCGAGCTGACCGTGCGCGACTACCTGCGCTTCGTGGCCCGGCTGCGGCACGTTGCGGCGCGCGAGCGCAACACCGCGGTGGAGCGTGCCATGGAGCGCTGTGCCCTCAGTGACGTGAGCGGACGCGTTATCGGGCGGCTCTCCAAAGGCTATCGCCAGCGTGTCGGGATCGCGCAAGCCATCCTGCACAACCCGCGCTTGCTGATTTTCGACGAGCCCACCGCTGGCCTGGACCCGCGCCAGATCCTGGAAACGCGACAGCTCATCCGCGGCCTCGCGGGGGATCACACCGTAATTCTAAGCACGCACATCCTTTCCGAGGCGGCGAATACCTGCCAACGCGTCATCATCATCAACCGCGGCAGGCTGGTGGCGGTGGATACGCCGGAGAACCTGACCCGTCGCGTCAAGCAGACCGACACGCTGCTCATTGAGCTGCGCGGCGCGGGCGCAGCCGCTCAGGCCGCCATTGCGCAACTGCCTGGCGTCAGCAAGGCCGAACTCCTTGGCGAGCAGGACGGCATCGCCAAGCTGCGCGTGGAGAGCAAAGATCTGGCCACCCGCGAAGCCATTGCCCGCTCCCTCGTCGCGAGCGGCTATGGCCTGCTCGAAATGAAGGAAGTGGAACTTACGCTGGAGGAAATCTTCCTATCGCTGACCGGCAGCTCCCTGCCGGTGGCCGCCAGCGCGTGAGGCTTTATGACTGGAATGTGGGCCATCATCCGCAAGGAATGGAAATCGTACTTCGTGACCCCGGTAGCGTATGTGGTGCTGGCGCTGTTTGCGGTCATCGCCGGCTTCTTCTTCTACAGCATGCTGGCCATGTTCGTCATGCAGAGCCTGGGCGGAGGCGGCATGTTCGGGCGCGGCGGCGTGGACGCGCAAACCATGCTGCTGCAGCCCTTCTTCTTTGACGTCGCCATTCTGCTGCTGTTCCTGCTGCCCATGGTCACCATGCGCTCCTACGCCGAGGAAGCGCGCAACGGCACCCTGGAGCTGCTGAAGACTGCGCCGGTTCGCCGCCTGGAAGTGGTGCTGGGTAAATTCCTGGCCGCCTTCGGCCTGCTCATTCTGCTGCTGGTCATCACCGGTCTCTACGTGGGGCTGGTGGCGCATTACGCCAAGCTGGGTTTCAAACCGATAAGTGCGGGTTTTCTCGGGCTGGCCTTGCTGGGCGCGGCTTTTCTCGCGCTCGGCTTATTCATCTCCAGCCTGACGCGCAGCCAGATTGTGGCCGCCGTGGGTACCTTCAGCCTTTTCCTTCTACTGTGGGTAGCGGACTGGGTTACTTCCTACGGCAGCGGCCATATTGCCGAACTGTTTTCATATCTTTCCATCACCTCCCATTTCCGCAACTTCGCTCAGGGCGTGCTGGACACAAAGGACCTTGTCTATTACCTGAGCCTGATCGTCGGCGGGCTGTTTTTAACCGCGCGCCGCATGGAACTGGCGGAGTAGGGATGACGACGGAGAAGTTTCATGGCTGACGAAAAAACAAATTCCGCCTCGGAAAGCAATCCCGCCATCCGCTCTGGCTTGCGGCGCTGGGCCAACCGCGGTCCGCTGCTTCTCTATTCGCTGGTCGTGATTGCCATCCTGGTCGCGGTGAACTACATCGCGCGCGACCACAGCCACAGCTGGGACTTGACCCTTAACCAGATCCATAGTCTCAGCCCGGAATCGGTGAAAGTGGTGCGCGGCCTGAAAGCTCCGCTCCACCTCATCTATTTCGACCGCTCGGAGGAGTTCGGCCACGCTCGCGAATTCCTCAGCAAGTATCAGCGGCAGTCAAACAAGGTAGAGGTTGAGTACATCGAGCCCGACCGTCATCCCGACCAGGCGCGGCAATATGGCATTCAGAGTTACGGCACGCTGGTGGTGCAGGCTGAGGGGCGCAAGCAGTTGGTCAACGGCCTGCAGGAGGAGGACGTAACCAACGCCCTGGTGCGGGTGCTGAAGGGCGGGCGCAAGGTGGTCTACTTCGCCCAGGGCGAGGGCGAATACGACCCCGAGGATTCCGGCCGCCACGGCATTAGTCAGGTCAAAAAGGCGCTGGAAGACGACAACTTCACAGTGAAGACTCTGGTTCTGGCGCAATCGCCGCAGGTGCCCGCCGACGCCTCCGTGCTGGTGGTGGGTGGGCCCACGCACCCCCTGGTGGAACCGGAAGTCAGCGCCATTTCCGATTACTTATCGAAGGGCGGGCGGGTGCTCTTCCTGCTGGGCCCGGAGAGCAAAGGGCCGCTGGTGGACTACCTCGAATCCAAGCTGGATGTGAAGCTCACGCCCGATATCGTGGTGGATACCAGCGGCGTGGGCCGACTGTTCGGCGCCAGCCAGCTGATGCCCATCGTCGCCCATTACGATGACCATCCCATCACCAAAGAGATGACGCACCTGGCCACCCTGTTCCCCTACGCGCGCACGGTGGAACCGGGTGACGCAAAGGATGCGAAAGCCAGCGTCAGCCCGCTCCTGGAGACTTCTTCGGCCAGCTTCGCCGCCACTAATTTCAGCCTGCGGGAAGTGAGCCTGGATCCGCGCACCGCGCGCAAGGGACCGCTCACGCTGGCCGTGGCGGGCACCTTGCCCGGAAGCAAAGCCGATGATGAAGGACGCTTTGCCGTGGTGGGCAGCGCCGACTTCATCCTGAACCCGATTGTCGGCTTCAACGGCAACCAGGATTTGTTTCTGAACAGTATCAACTGGCTGGCCTCGCAGGAGGCTTTCATCAGCATCCGGCCGAAGCCGCCCAACAACACGCCCATCAATCTCTCGCAGACGCAGATGCGCGCTGTGTTTTGGTCTTCGCTGCTGGGCTTGCCGCTGATTGTTGTACTGGGAGGCGTGGGCGTGTGGTGGAGGCGCCGCCGGGCGTGAAGGGCAAAGATATGAAGGGTTTGATTCGTCTGGCTATTGCTGTGGTCATCCTGGCTGGTCTGGGTGGCCTCTACCTCTGGCTGGGCAAGCAGAACAAGCCCGCCGAGGCCGCCACTCCGCCGCTGGCGACTTTTGATGCTGCCTCGGTGCAGCAAATCTCCATCCAGGACGGCTCCAATCCGCCGGTTACCCTCTCCAAGCAGGGCGGCAACTGGCGCCTGCTACAGCCCTACGCTTATGCAGCCGACAACGGCGAAGTGAGCACGCTGCTGAGCACCCTTTCCAATCTTCATCCTTCGGAACAACTCGGCCCGCAGAAGGACCTGAGCATCTTCGGGCTGGACAAGCCCAGCACCGTGCAGTTGCAACTGGCCCAGGGCAAAAAACTGCAGTTCGATTTCGGCTCCGACGTGCCCGCGGGCGGCGGAGTCTATCTGGGCACCGCCGCCTCCCCCGGCGTAGTCACTGTGCCCGCCTACATCAAAACCGACGCGGTAAAATCCGCCTTCGACCTGCAGGACCGTACCGTGCTGCACTTTTCCTCCGACAGCCTGACTGGCCTCACCTTCCAGCAAAAAGGCAAGAAGGCCAGCTTTGAGCGAAGAGACAACAAGTGGCCGGAAGCGAAACAGAGCGACATCCAGACCCTGGTAGATGCTTTGCAGGGGGCGCGCATGGACGCGCTCGCCGACGTCGAGGGCAAAAATGCCCCCAAATATGGCTTAGCCAAGCCCGATGGTGTGCTAACACTGACCTGGAAGGGCGGCCAGGGACGGGTGGAGATCGGCGCTAAGAAGGGAACTGACTACTACGCGCGCTCTTCCGACAGCGCAGCCATCTTCATTTTGGCAGGGTACATCGTCACCGACATGCAGGCTTTGCTGAAGCCGCCGGCCAAGAGCGCGGATAACAACCCTGCCACCAAAAAGCATCCCCCGGAATCTTAGCGGCTGCCAACCTATAAATCTCAGCATTTGCAGAGCCTTCTTGCCCGCCATTTTCCTTGTCTGCGGGAAGGTCTTCCTCCTCGGGTATATACTGGCGCGCCTAAACGCATGCCAGCCCTGCGTAAGCCTCAGGAGAACAGATGCGCCTCATCGCTCTGCTTTTTGTGCTCTCATCTGCCGCCATCGCACAAACTGCGGCTTCTGGCACTCAGGCCGCTGCTCCACATGAATACCTTCTAAAGGCTACGCCCAAGACGGTGGCTTGGGGCTACTACGACGCTGCCGCACCTCCCGTCCTGCGCATTCATTCCGGCGATACCGTGAAGTTTGAGACTCTGATCACCAACAGCCCCACAGGCCTGGAGAAAGCGGGCCTGCCGCCAGACCAGGTGCAGCAGAGCCTGCGCGACATCTACAAGGAGGTCACCAACAAAGGGCCGGGCGGCCACATCCTGAACGGCCCGGTGTACGTGGAAGGCGCTGAACCAGGCGACACGTTGGAAGTGCGCATCCAGAAAATCGAGCTGGCCGTTCCCTATGCCTACAACGCCTTCGGCCCTACCCGCGGCTTCCTGCCCGAAGACTTTCCCTACCGCCGGATGAAGATCATCCCGCTTGACCGCGAACGCATGGTGGCCCAGTTCGCGCCTGGCATCGAAATTCCGCTGCACCCTTTTTTCGGCAGCATGGGCGTGGCGCCGCCATCCGACTACGGCCGCATTGACAGCGCCCCGCCGGGACTTCACGCCGGCAACATGGACAACAAGGAGCTCGTAGCAGGCAGCACTCTGTACCTGCCGGTGTGGGCGCCGGGCGCGCTCTTCGAGATTGGTGACGGCCACGTGGGCCAGGGCAATGGCGAGGTAGACATTACGGCCCTGGAAACTTCCCTGGTTGGCACGCTGCAATTCGTTGTTCACAAGGTCACGAACCAGAAGTATCCCCGTGCGGAAACGCCCAGCCACTACATCAGCATGGGTTTTCACCCTGAACTCTACGAAGCCACGCGTATTGCCGTGCGGCAGATGATTGAGTTCCTGGTCAATGAAAAGCACATGAGCCGCGACGATGCTTACATGCTGACCAGCGTCGCCGGCGATGTGGACATCACCGAACTGGTGGACGGCAGCGTGGGCGTGCACGTCATGCTGCCCAAGTCCATCTTCACCAAATAGGTTTTGTCCGCCCACATACAATCCAGCGGGTTAAGATAAGTTGACGCCATGAACTTCGACGCTCTTGCCTCTCCAACCCAGTTTCTGCAGGAGCTGATCGGCCCGACTCCTTACGATTCAGTGCTGCGCGAATACGAGCAATGGTGGGAGCAGGAAGGCCGCGCCATCTCGGATAGCGTTGACCGTGCCGGCACACCCTGGGTGCGAATGTTCGATGCCGCCGGCAAAAGAGTGGATGAAATCCTCTATCCGCCGGACTACTGGCGGATGCTGAAGCACGGCTATAAAGCGGGAGTGCTGTGGCGCGCCTTCGAGCAGCAATCACTCATGCCCGCCTTCCTGCTAATTTATCTGACGTCTTTTTACGATAGTGGTCTCTCCTGCCCCTATACCGTCTCACTCTCCACTGCCATGCCGCTCAGCAAGTATGGCGACGCGGCGGTGAAGGAACGCTTTCTTCCCAACCTTCTGCGCCGCGACGATAACGTCTGGCAGGGCGCCACCTGGATGACCGAGATCAAGGGCGGCTCCGACCTGGGCTCCAGCGTGGAGACGGTGGCCGTGGTAGATGGCGACTGCTGGCGGTTGACCGGCGACAAATATTTCGCCAGCAACGCCGGCGCCGAACTGGCCGTGGTGGCGGCCCGGCCTCAAGGCGCTCCCGCGGGCGTGCGCGGCCTGGCACTGTTCCTGCTGCCCCGGCTGCGCTCCAACGGCGAGCTCAACTACACTCTTCGCCGCCTGAAGGATAAAGTTGCCACCCGCTCAGTTCCCACCGGCGAAGTCGAATTGCGCAACAGTGAGGCCTATCTGCTGGGCAGCGCCGATGAGGGCATCTACCTCATCCTGGAAGTGCTGAACGTCTCGCGCATCGCCAACAGCGTGGGCAGCGTGGCCTTGGCTCAGCGCGCTATGGCCGATGCCCAGGGTTTCGCACAGACGCGCGCGGCATTCGGTAAGCCTATCCTCGAACATCCCATGCTGCGCCGCCAGTTCGAGGAGCGCCTCGAGAAGTTGCGCGAGTGCTTTGCTCTCGCCTGGGAGGCGGCGCAGCTTTTAAACGAAGTCTGGAAAGAACGCCGTCCTTATTCCGAGCGCTATCACCTGTTTCGTCTTCTGGCCCACCTCGCCAAGTACTGGACTGCCGAATTCGCGGCGCAGAGCGCCAAGTGGTGCATGGAGGTGCACGGCGGACTGGGCGTGCTGGAGGAGTTCCGCGTGGAGCGCTGGCTGCGCGAAGCCATGATTCTCGCCATCTGGGAAGGCACGGCTCATCGCCAGTTACTGGACGCGCTCGAGGTAATCGAACGCAAGCAGGCCCACCACGCCATTGTTGCGTATATGGAACAGGCTGGGTCAGCCCCCGAATTGCGCGAAGTCATACGCGACATTGATGCCCACTTGGAGCTTCCTGCCGATGAACGGGAGTACGGCTGGGAGCCGCTTGGAATCAGGCTTGCGAAAACGGCGGCCAGAGCATTGTTGGCCAAGCGGACTGAGCAGCGGGCTGTGGCCCATCGCTGAGCCGGCTTAGGATTTCAACTAAAGTTATTCCTCGCCGGTAATAAAGTACCGCCGGATCATGTCAATCATCAGGGCTCGCGTCGGCCGGCTGCACATTTCACAATAGCGGGCAATCACCTTTCTCTGTTCCTCGCCCAGTGCGCAAAATTCCATCCCATAGTTCGGGTACTGGCTGTGCCGGATAGTGGCGCGCACACGAACCGTATCGGCGGAATTGGGAAAGTGCAGTTCCAGGGCCACAATATCGCCCAGGGGGATGCGTCCAGGCAACACCGCGCCCAGGCCCCCTTCAGAAACCACGGTGCAGCGCCCGGAGAGGGCGGAAACGTCGCGGTCACCAATAACCGTGGCCACCATGGGCATGTCTGCGGGAAACCTTGGAAAGTGTCTTCTCATGGGCGTTCCGAACTCGCAATCACCCTGCATAATTATCTCCGGCCCGGACGAGGCCGAAACTGTACGAAAGGCTCCCCATTTGTCAGGAAGTAGTACACCTGCACCAGGGGCCATGCGCGGGGGCAATAGTCAATATAAGCGCAACTTTTTCAGCAACTTGGGTTAGTAAAGGGAAGCTTTATGCGGCGCTATCTGGCTGCCATTGCGCTTCTTGCCGCACTGCTCGCGCCAGTCTTGGTGCGGGGGAAAAAGCATCAGCCTCCGGCCGTGGATGGGCACAAGCGCGCCCTGCACGCGCTCAATCGCCTGACTTTTGGCCCGCGCCCGGGAGACGTGCAGCGGGTCGAGGCCATGGGCGTGGACCAGTGGATCGAACTGCAGCTCCATCCTGAAAAGATTGATGACGACGCGCTCACGGCGCGGCTGGAGTCCCTTCGCACACTGCGCATGAGCACCCGGGAAGTGGTGCAAAACTTCCCGCCGCAGCCCCTGATCAAAGCGGTGGCCGATGGCCGCCAGTCCTTGCCTGCTGATCCGCTGGAGCGGGCTATATATCAGGCGCAACTCCAGCGCTACCAGCAGAAGCAGGAGCGGCAGCAAGCTGCGCCGCAATCCGCCAGCAGCGATTCCAATCCAAGTGCCAATGTCAGCGACGATGAGCGTGCCGAGCGCCGCCAGGAGCGCATGGAGGCGCGCGCCGACGCCGAGCAGATCCAGAACCTCCCTCCCGGGCAGCGCATGGCTGCCATTCTGCGCCTGCCTCTGAACCAGCAGCAAGCGCTGCTTCGCTCGTTGCCTCCCGAGGAACGCGAGACCCTGCTGGCGGGCCTCGACGCCCGCCAGCGCGAAACCGTACTGGCGCTGCAGAACCCGCAGCAAGTCGTCAGCCAGGAACTCATGGCCGGCCGTCTTTTGCGCGACATCTACAGCCAGCGCCAGCTGCAGGAAATGATGACCGATTTCTGGCTCAACCACTTCAACGTGTTCATCGGCAAGGGTGCCGACCACTACCTGCTTACCAGCTACGAGCGCGACGTCATTCGCCCGCGCGCTCTGGGAAAATTCAAAGACCTGCTCGTGGCCACAGCCCAGAGTCCGGCCATGCTGTTCTACCTCGATAACTGGCTTAGCGTGGGCCCGGATTCCGACATGGCACGCGGCATTCCCGCGCGGCGCAACCCGCCCTTGCGCCCGCGGGCCCGCATGGGGCCTTTTGGCCCGCGTAGCGGCTTGGGCAGGCCGTTTCCGCACCCTCCTCGCCCTCGGCGCAACCCCGGCAAGCAGAACCGGAAGCAGAGTTCCGGCTTGAATGAAAACTATGCCCGCGAGCTGATGGAGCTGCACACCCTTGGCGTGAACGGCGGCTACACGCAGCAGGACGTAATGGAAGTAGCCAAGGTGTTTACCGGCTGGACGATTGAGCAGCCGCGCCAGGGCGGCGGTTTCCACTTTGAGGACCGCATGCACCAGCCCGGCGACAAGCTGGTTCTAGGCCATCGCATCAAGCCGGGCGGCGAGGGAGAAGGCCTGAAAGTCCTCGACCTGCTGGCCCGCAGTCCCGCAACCGCGAAGTTCATCTGCGCCAAGCTGGCGCAGCGCTTCGTCTCCGACAATCCGCCGCCGGCCCTGGTGGCGCGCATGCAGAGCACGTTTCTTAAAAAGAACGGTGATATTGGCGAAGTGCTGCGTACCATGTTCCGCTCGCCCGAGTTCTGGGCGCCGGAAGCTTATCGCGCGAAGGTTAAGACTCCGCTGGAATTTGTCGCCTCGGCGGTGCGCGCCACCGGCGCCGAAGTAAACGATCCCCAGCCCCTGCTGCAGTTCCTGAACCGCATGGGCGAACCGCTCTACGGCTGCCAGCCGCCCAACGGCTACTCCATGATGGCGCAAGCGTGGGTGAACTCCTCGGCGCTGCTCAACCGCATGAACTTTGCACTGGCGCTGACCACGGGGCGTCTGCTCGGCCTCCAGGTGAGTTCCCAGGAAATGCTGGGCATGCCGGACGTTGCTCCCGATGCCCAGATGGTGCTGGCGCAACTGGAAAATCACATGATGGAAGGCGGTGTTTCACCGCAGACTCATGCCACCATCAGTAAGCAGTTGGATGATCCTAAGATCACGCAGCGGCGCCTGGATGATCCGCCACGTTCGCCCAATGTGGGCGTGATTGCGGGTCTGCTGCTGGGGTCACCGGAATTTCAGCGGCGGTAAAGCAGCCATTAGCTGCTAGCTGTATTGAACCAGGACATAAGTCACGGGGCTGTAAGTTGCGCTGCCTGGGAGGCGGTGCATGCGAGGGCGAGCTTATGACCCGGTGTTTCGAACGCGGATGATGACGTTGCACGAACAAGGAGCGAGACTGAGCGAACTGAGCGCCGAACACAGGTGTCCTGGTACAGCACACTTAGCATTTAGCCCCTGGACAGACGTGGCCCATTGAGTAATCGGGCTTTGCAATCGGTATTTGCCCAGGCAGGAGAAGTCGAATATCCGGTAACGCGCTCCATTGGCCAAATACAATTGCTAAATGCGCAGTGCTGGGTTCTCGGCACCAAACTAACCACTAACGCCGCTCTCCCTTGCCCCCAAGGGCGCATGGTAACCTGAGGATGCTCTGCGTTCTCGCCGCGCTTGCGTGGCGCTGACCAAAAATAATCTCCGGCGCCTGCTGCTGACGGTGGAGGCGCTCTCCGACCTGGGTCCGCAGATGACCTCGGAGCGTGACTTCACCCACATCGCCCGCAGCGCGCTGGCCGCCGTAGTGGAGGCCGCCGGCGCCCGCGAAGGCGCGCTTTTTACCTACACCGATAAGCCTGCCCTCATCACGACCATTGCCACCCAGGGCTTCACTCTGATGCCCGAGCCGGCGTTCATTCCCCTGCTGCCCCGGCACGTGCATGCGCTCAGCACGACGCGCGGGCCGCGGTTGCTGACGACGAATTACGACACCTTTTTCAGCTCCAACGGCAATGTGGCCCCTGAGCTCTTCAAATGCATTGCCCCGCTGACAGTCGGCGGCAAGCTGGTGGGCATGAATGCCCTGGGCCGGCGCGAGGGCGATGCGGCCTACAGCGAGGACGACGTGGAGGCGCTGGGGCTACTGGCCAGCTACGTGGCGCTGGCGGTGCACAATCACGCGCTGCAGCAGACGCTGGCGCAGCGGGTGTCGGAGAACCTGAGGCTACTGGCTTCCATGCACGGGTTCTATGACAACGCGCTGGAGGCCTTCGCCGCCGCCATAGACGTCAAACACATCAACATTCACGGGCACTCCCTGCGCGTGGGCCGCTATTCCGCCAGCATCGGCGAGGCCATGGGCATGGAGCCGGGCGAAGTAGCCGCCCTGCGCTCGGCGGGCTACCTGCACGACATCGGCAAGGTGGCGGTGGACAAGCACCTGTTTGCCAAGCCGGCCGCGCTCGACCCGGAGGAATTCCGGCTGATGGCCGACCACACGGTGGTCGGGCACCAGATTGTGAGCGGGGTGCAGTTTCCCTGGCCGCAGGTGCCGGAGGTGGTGCGCTGGCACCATGAGCGGGCGGACGGCTCGGGCTATCCCGACGGCCTGCAACTGGAAGACGTGCCTCTTCCCTCGCGCATCGTTGCCCTGGCTGACGCCTTCGACGCCATGACCAGCGAGCGCCCCTACCGGCAGCCGCTTTCGCTGGGCGAGACCCTGAGCGAACTGGTACACCTCTCGCCGCAGAAGTTCGATCCCGCGGCCATGCAGGGCCTGCTGATTCAGCTCCGCCGGGACGCCGTGGGCAGCAATCAAACGTCTTTTGTTGACGAACGCATCGCGTGCAATCTGGCGGCGGGCGACATTGATAACCTGGCCGCCAGCCTGCAGCACAAGCTCAATAACGGCAAACTGTACCTGACGTAGCTGATCTCTGCTTTCTGGGCTTCTGCTCCTAATTGATCCAAACCTAGCCGGGCAAAAGGGCATCCAATCAGTATGGGGATCACGATAGTTTGTGATGGATGCGGGAAGCTGCTGGAAGCAGGCATGCTGCATGACCGCGACACCCTGCTGGCGGCCATTGCGGTACGCGGGCTGGCAAGGGGCGGGGCCGTAGCCGAAAATGCAGATGGTATCCTGGTGGCCTGCTGCGAAGCCTGCCGGCACATTCTTACGGCGCAGTACTCCAATGGACGTCCGGCCCTGTATGTCAGCGCCGGCGGGGCCATTCCCGACGAGCCCAGCAAGCCCATATAGGGTATTTTCCTGAAGAGAGCCTGCCCGGCACTTTCGCCATTTCTCTCGGTGTGGTTTCTTTCTGAGCCGGCGACCGGCAGAGACTACAATTGCACCGTGCAGGTGGCTGGAGGAGCGGCTCGGTGAATTGCGGTTGACAATATTGCTCTCGCTGAGGATTACTGGCAGAAGGTGAAAAAGAAAGAAGTCCGTCCTTGTATACTGACAGGACATCGAATTAGGGGTGGCAGCATTCTTAATTGACAGGAGCTTTAGCAGTTCCGGTGTTCTGTCTCCGCAGTCCCGAATCCAAATGAATGTTCTCTTGATTTATCCGGAATGGCCGGACACTTACTGGAGTTTCAAACACGCGCTGCCCTTTGAGGGCAAGTGCTCGGCGTATCCACCCCTGGGACTGCTGACGGTTGCCTCCCTGCTGCCCGCGCATTGGAACAAGCGGCTGGTGGATACCAATGTGCGCCGGCTTACCGATGCTGATCTGCGCTGGGCCGACGTGGCCATGCTCAGCGGGATGCTGGTGCACAAACAGGATCTGCAGAAGTTGATGCTGCGCTGCCGGGCGCGGGGCTTGCGGACGGTGCTGGGCGGCCCCATCACCAGCGGGGTGGCTGACATTCGCGACTATGCGGACCACGTGGTGGTCGGTGAAGCCGAGGATCTGGTTCCGGAGCTGGTGCGCGACCTCGAAGCCGGCACGCCGAAGCCGATCTACACCGCCAGCAACCTGCCCGACCTTACGCGCACGCCGCTGCCCGACCTGAGCCTGGTGGACCTGAAGAAATACAGTTCCACTGCCATTCAGTTCTCGCGCGGCTGCCCGTTTAACTGCGAATTCTGCGACATAATCGAAATTTACGGCCGGCGTCCCCGCACCAAGCTGCCGGAGCAGGTAGTGGCGGAACTGGAGCAGCTGTACGAGCGAAAGTGGCGCGGGTCGGTGTTTCTGGTGGATGACAATTTCATCGGCAACAAGAAAAAGGTAAAGGAACTGCTGCCGGTATTGGCGGAGTGGAATTCCCGCCGCGGCCGCCCCTTCACGTTTTTCACCGAGGCGTCGCTCAACTTGGCGGACGATGCAGAATTGCTGCGCATGATGAAAGAGGCCTGCTTTATCCGCGTCTTCCTGGGCATTGAGACCCCGGTGGAGGCCAGCCTGAAGGAAGCGCAGAAGATGCAAAACACTCATCGCAGCCTTCTGGAGAGCGTGCGCCGCATTCAGAGCTACGGCATGGAAGTGATGGCCGGCTTCATTGTTGGCTTCGACAATGACCCGGACGACATCTTCGAGCGCCAGGTGGAGTTCATCCAGGAGAGCGCCATTCCCCTCGCCATGGTGGGGTTGCTGCAGGCGCTGCCGGGCACGCAGCTTTACCGGCGGCTGCGCAAGGAAGGGCGGCTGATCCAGGACGGCGACGGCGACAACTTCGATTGCAATCTGAATTTTATCCCCAAGATGGACGCGCAGCGGCTGGTGGAGGGCTACCGCTCCATCCTGAAGAGAATTTACGACCAGGAGAATTACTACGAGCGGGCGCGCAAGTTCCTGGCCCGCTACCGGCCGGAGTACCACCCCCGGCGGGTGTTTTCCGACTACAGAGCGCTGGTCCGCTCTTTCATCAAGCAGGGTGTGTTGAGCGAAGGGCGCTCCACCTACTGGAAATTTATTTTCGATGCGGCCACACGCTACCGGCACGCTTTCGGGACAGCCATTACCCTGGCGGTAATGGGGTACCACTTCCAGAAGATCACCGAGCGGGTGTGCCGCACCGATTACCTGCCACAGCTGCCCGGGAGCGAACTGGAGCCGGTGAGCGAATCGTAACGCTACCCACACCAACATGAGCGCGGCGGGCGCACGACGCGATAAGGCCGCATAAGTCGTCCTAGCCGTGGGACTGATACTTTCGGAGACAGGCAGGGCCGAGTGCCGGCGCATGCCTAGGTGACTCGCACGTGACTGAAGGGTCACTGCACTAAGGTGAGCGCCTGGTAGAACCAGACGCCGGCGATGACGACGATGAGTACGCCGGAGGCAGCGCCAAAGACGCGGATAAATGGGCCCAGGCGGTCGGCCCGGTTCATGATCTCGGCCTGTTCCTTCTCCATGTGCGATTCGGCCTCATCGAGGAAAAGCTGGTCATCCTCATGCATGGTCAGAGTGCCGCGATAAATCAGCAAAACCACCAATACCGTCGTCAGAATGCCCCACAAAATCAGCAGCCCTAAGAGAGCGGTCATGATGCCACCTCGTCTCTAGTGACATTGTCGGCTATGGGAGGGGCAACGCCGAGGACCTTAGTCACAGAGGCTTGTGATGAGGAACACATCAGAGCAGCAACCTGTAACTGGCCGCATTGTGTGGTTTCAGTTTGCGATTGCGACCCAGGACTCACGTCCTGGGGCTCGACTATTCCACCCCCTTACGGCCGTGGGCGGTAGCCTCCCCAATGCTGCGGCTTTGTGAATATTTCGCGGGCGGGGGCACCCGCGCCACAGAGTTTTGCCGGTTTGTTTGTGGCTTCCGCGGAGGACCGCGCATCCAAAGGTTGACCCAACAATTCCAGAAGGAAGGTTCAACATGGCATCATACGTGACTGAAGAAGCTTCCCGCGAGAAGGACGGTCGTGAGGTTTCCACGATGAGAGCGCTGGTTTTTCGCGCGCCCAACCAGATCGGGATTGAGCAGGTACCGGTTCCGCGCGCGGGCTACGGCGAGGCCGTGATCCGCATAACACTCACGACGATCTGCGGCACCGACCTGCACATCCTCAAAGGTGAGTACCCGGTGCGGCCTGGGCTGGTGCTGGGCCACGAACCCGTGGGAGTGATCCACGAACTTGGCCCGGGGGTGACTGGATACAAAGCAGGCGAGCGGGTGCTGGTAGGCGCCATCACCCCATGCGGCCAGTGTCACTACTGCCTGAGCGGACATTGGTCGCAGTGCGGCGGCCCCATCGGGGGCTGGAAGTTCGGCAACACCATAAACGGGGCACAGGCGGAATACCTGCTCGTCCCGAATGCGCAGGCCAATCTCGCGAAAATCCCTGATGACCTGAGCGACGAGCAGGTAGTGCTGCTTGCCGACATCGCTTCTACTGGCTTTTCCGCCGCTGAGAGTGCGGATCTGCACCTGGGGGACAGTGTGGCGGTGTTCGCTCAGGGACCGATCGGCCTGTGCGCCACCCTGGGAGCCAAGCTGAAGGGAGCAGGGCTTATCATCGCGGTGGAATCCGATCCCAAGCGAGCGGAGATGGCCCGGCGCATGGGAGCGCATTTTGTGGTGGATCCGCAAAAATCTGACGTTGTGAGAGAGATCAAACGGCTGGCCGGAGGCGCGGGAGTGGACGTGGCCATTGAAGCGCTGGGCATTCAGCGCACATTTGAAAACGCGCTCCGCGTGCTGCAGCCTGGGGGCACACTCTCGAGCCTCGGTGTTTATTCGGGCAAGCTGGAGGTGCCGCTGGATGCTTTTTGGGCCGGCCTGGGGGACCACAAAATCGTGACCACGCTGTGTCCGGGCGGCAAGGAGAGAATGCGGCGGCTGATGGAGTTAGTTCGGTACCGGGGCGTTGACCTGGCGCCTATGCTGACGCATAGCTTTTCTCTGGATGAAACCGTAAAGGCGTACAAATTTTTCGGCGAGCGGAAAGACGGCGTGATCAAGGTGGCGATCAGGCCGTAACGACAGCAGTTGGCAGTTGCCGGTTGGATGTGGGTGCCAACTACGGCACCAACGATCACTGACCGCCATGGGCTGCTGGTTCAGGAGAATGTTCCTGGCGCCATTCCGCAGTGCGCTCTTCCGCAGCCGCTAATTGTCCCCGGGTCATGATGATCTTGAGACTATCCCTGGTTGCGGCGGCTCTCTTGGAGCCCTGGGCAGCCGCCAGGCTGAGCCACATATATCCCTGCACGTAATCCAGGGGCACTCCCCGCCCGCTCATGTAAAGGGCTCCCAGGTTCAGTTCGGCGGCAGCCAATCCCTGCTGCGCGGCCAGGCTGAACCAGCGAAAGGCTTCACGGTAGTTCCGGGTGGTGCCCTGGCCGGTGGTGTAGAGATACCCAAGGTTGTTTTCCGCATCGGGAAAAGACTGCTCGGCTGCCAGATGAAACCAGCGAAACGCCTCCGCCGGATTGGGGGTGACTCCCTGGCCCTCCAGGTACATGGAGCCCAGTTCGTTTTGCGCCTGAGGAAGGCCCTTGAGCGCAGCCTCATGATAAAAGTTCAGCGCCTGGGCAAGGTTGCGGGTAGTTCCTTTACCGTAGCGATACATGAGGGCGACGCCGTGTTGGGCGATTGTCAAGCCTTGTGAGGCAGCTTTGGCGACCCAGTCAAAAGCGGCGCTGTAGTTGCGGTGAACTCCCTGGCCGGCGAAGTAGAGGTTCCCCAGGTTGTTCTGTGCCACAGCATCACCATGATCAGCTGCCAAGCGATACCATTTGACAGCCTGGGCATAATCTTTGGGCACGCCCACTCCATATTGGTATATATAGCCCAATCCATTCTGAGCCTTGGCGTAGCCTTGTCCCGCAGCTTGGTGCCACCACTGCACGGTGGCAGTTAAATCTTTGGCCAGGATGGGTCCACCGGTGAGGTAAGCGGCACCGAGGATGTACTGGGCTTCCGCGTCGCCGGCCTGGGCGCGCTGCTGGAGGGCCTGAATTTGCTGCGCGTTAAGGATCAAGGTGTGGGGTTCGCTCAGGCTGGCGTCCGGGCCGCTGTCGGCCAGAACTGGAGGCCCGCACAGTGCAAGCAAAACAACGAGGAAAAAAGCAATGACTGTGGCTTTCACGACAGCACCACTGCGGTCAGCTGACCGATAGGTCATTCTTATGCGCCACGCACCCCGGCTCAGTGACGGCAGCCACAGCAGTCTGTGACCAAGAACACAAAAGATAGCTAGCGATATCAAAGCGAGGACCGGAGGCCGGCACGCCTGCGGGACAGCTGGGCCGCCGGCAGCGGCAGGCCCGGGAGGTACGAAGGTCATGCCGCAGACAGTGTGGCGCGACTTGACCGGATGGCTTGGCCTTGGTTATAGTGACGTACGCGTTTATGAGCACCCTTATCCAGAACACAGGTCGCACAATGACCATGACAATCATGGCCATGCGAATTACTGAGCTTCTGGAGGAGGGCGCCGGGTAAGCTAAAAAGCACTTATAGATACCCAAACCCACTGCCAGAAGCGAATCTGGCGGTGGGTTTTTTATTTGCCTTCTATGCGGAGGCGATCGGAAGGATGGCAAAGATGTCGCAAGCAGCAGAAAACGCAGATTGTGGCGCTGGTGGCGGGGCCTCGTGCGTCGTGCTTAAGTTTGGGGGCACGTCGGTGGAGGATTCAGCAGCCTTTCGCCGAGTCTTAGGGATCGTGGGCGAGCGGAGGGACAAGCCGGCCGTGGTGGTAGTCAGCGCCCTCGCACGAGTCACCGATCAGCTATTGGCTGCCGGCGAGCACGCGGCGGCAGGGGAACTGGTGGAAGCCATTGAAATCCTGCGGACCATTCGCGAACGGCACGATCGCATTGCCCGTGAACTGATTTTGGGGAGCCAAGTCACGGGCTTTTTAAGCTGGCTACACGAAGAATGTGAAGTCCTCGCCAGGCTGTTGCAAGGAGTGACCGCGCTGGGCGAGTTCAGCCCGCGCACCGCCGACCGCCTGGTGGGAGCGGGTGAAGTTCTCTCCAGCCGCCTGCTCGCCGAGGCACTACGTGGGGCCGGCAACGATGCCGTGTGGGTAAACGCCCGCGAATGCATGATTACTGACGAAGTCTATGGCTGCGCCGCTCCCCTGCAGGAGGAAACCAACCGACGCCTGCGGAAGCTGGTTTTGCCTGTGCTGGAAGAAGGGCGCGTTCCTGTGCTGGGCGGCTTCATTGCCGCCACCACGGATGGCACGCCCACCACGCTGGGCCGTGGGGGCTCGGATTTTTCAGCCGCCCTCGTTGCCGCCGGGCTGGGCGCTCACGCGCTGGAAATCTGGACGGATGTGGATGGGATCATGACCGCCGATCCGCGCCTGTGCCCCGATGCCCGGCTTATCCCCACCATCAGCTTCGCGGAAGCGGCGGAACTGGCGCAGGCCGGAGCCAAGGTGCTGCATCCGGCCACTCTGCTGCCGGCCACGGAGAAGAAGATTCCGGTATATGTGCGTAACTCGCGCCGGCCGCAGAGCCGAGGGACGCGCATTGTGCCTGAAGGCGAGCAACCTGAGGTTCGTGCCATCACCGCCAAGCGCGGTGTGGTGATCGTGCAAGCGCGCCTGCGGCGGCAGGGCGATGTGCATACCCTGGGCCAAATTCTAAGGGCCTGCGAGGGCTACAACCTGGAGCTGTGCTCGCTATCGCAGCGCAGCGCGGTTCTGCTTACCGACTCCAAGCAGGCGGTCCGCGAGCTGGAGCGTGCCTTGCAAGATGTGGCGGAAATTCGGGGCGAAAACCACAAGGCAATTGTCCGCGTATTCGGTGACCGCATCGGACGGCGCACCCCCGTGGTGGGGCAGATTTTCCGCGCGCTCAGCGGCATTGAGGTGCGGCTGGCCTGTCCGGGCGAGGGCGAGCGCAACCTTACGCTGGTGGTGGATGAAGATCAGGCGGCAGAATCGGTGCGGCGCCTGCATAGCCTATTTTTCCCCGTAACCGAAGAAGCAGTCAGCCATCGTTCCCAGGCAGGTGTGCAATGAATGCCAGCCCGGCTCTTGGCTTTGGCGAACAGCCGGCGCGGCCGCTGGTAACGCAGCAGCCTTGCCGCATCGCGCTGCTGGGTTTTGGCACCGTAGGGCGCGCTGTGGCCACCATTCTCCAGGGCGGCTCGTTTCCGCAATTGCGGCTGGAGCTGATCTACAACCGCCGTGTGGACCGCAAGCGTGTGCCCTGGGTCTCGCCGCAGGTGTGCTGGACCGACGACGTCGAGCAGGCGCTGACTTCCGACGCCGACGTGGTGTTGGAACTGGCGGGCGGGATCGAGCCGGCTTATTCCTGGGTGAAGCGGGCGTTGCTGCTGGGCAAGTCGGTGGTGACGGCGAACAAGAAGCTGATTGCAGCGCACGGGCCGGAATTGCTCGAACTGGCGCTGCGGCAGGGCTGCCGCCTGGAATTCGGGGCTGCGGTGGCGGGAGGCGTGCCGGTACTTTGCGGAGTTAGCCCGGGGCTAAGCGGCGACCGGCTGCTGCAGCTTTGCGGGATTCTCAACGGCACTTGCAACTACATCCTCCATGCCATGGAGAGCCGCGGCGTGACGCTGGACGTGGCACTGCGGGAAGCGCAGCAGCGCGGTTATGCCGAGGCCGACCCGACCGACGATGTGGACGGACTGGATGCGCGGGCCAAGCTGGCGATTCTGGTGCGCACTGGATTCCACCTGCAGGTTGACCCGGAACGGATCGCGGCGCACACGGTGTGGCGGGTGCAGCCGGCTGATTTCCGCTACGGGCGCGAACTTGGATACACTATCCGCCAGGTAGCGCGCGCCGAACTGAAGTCGGGCACGCTGCTGGCCGAAGTTGGACCAACGCTGGTGAGCGCCAACTCGCCTCTGGGTTCCGCCCGCAACAATCAGAATGTGCTGATCACCACGGGCAAGTACGGGGGCGAGACCGTGTTCGCAGGAGCCGGAGCAGGCGGGGCGCCCACGGCGGTGGCGGTGGTTTCAGACTTGCTGGCGATGGCCGAATCGCGGCCTGCCGCGCTGCCCGGACCAGCACTGGTTGCAGTGCCGGTGAACAACGATTTCCGTTGCCGCCACTATGTGCGGGTCACGCCGGCGCAGACTACCGATGCCGTGGCGGCGTTGCGGCGTACCCTGACCGGCAGCGGCATCAGCCTGCTCGGGTTGCTGCATCATCCCGACCCGCATGACCGGCGGCCCAGCCTGGCGCTGGTGGTGGAGGAGTGTTCGACGCTGGCGCTGGATAAGGTTTTGGAGGAAGCGCACCAGGCCCGTCTGCTGGCGGAACGGCCTTTGCGCATGCCGATTGTGAGCAGTTCTTAACTAGAGGTGCGGCCCACGCACCCGAACCGTAACTGCCGCCTAGCCGGCAGTATGCCGCAATGAGGAAACGATGACAGAGAGATACGAACTGCAGTGCCGCGAATGCCGAACAAGCGTCGGCAACCGACCCTCGGCAGTGTGCGAGGAATGCTATTCCCCCCTGGAAGTGAACTATGACTATGACGACGTTCGAACATGCCTGACCCGGGAAGTGATCGCGCGGCGAGCTCCGGGCATCTGGCGGTACCGGGAGCTGCTGCCGGTCCCAGATGGGTACGAGGCCACATTGCCGATCGGCTCCACCCCACTGGTTTCCGCCCCGCACCTGGCCCGCGAATTACGCTCCCGCCGCCTCCTTCTCAAGAACGATTGCTTCTGCTTCCCCACTCTGAGTTTTAAAGACCGTGTGGTCGCCATGGCACTGGCGCAGGCGCGCCGCTTTGGTTTTGACGTGGTGGGCTGCGCCTCTACCGGGAACCTGGCCAATGCGGTGGCGGCCCAGGCAGCCCACGCCGGACTGCGGGCGTGCGTGCTGATTCCCGCTGATCTGGAAGCGGCCAAGGTCATCAACACGCAGGTTTATGGCGCACGCCTGGTGCGCGTGGCGGGCAACTACGACCAGGTGAACCGGCTGTGCTCGCAGATTGCCGATTCCTACCACTGGGGTTTCGTGAACGTGAACCTGCGCGCCTACTACTCGGAAGGTTCGAAGACGGTGGGCTATGAGATCGCCGAGCAACTGGGCTGGAGGCTGCCTGACAACATTGTGGTGCCCATGGCCGGGGGCTCGCTGATTACCAAGATCAAGAAAGCCTTTGATGAGCTGGTGAAGGTTGGGCTGGTGGAGCCGAAGCCGGTTAAGTTCTTCGGCGCACAGGCTACGGGCTGCTCGCCCATCAGCACGGCGGTGAAAGCCGGACGGGCCGATTTCGAGCCGCAGAAACCGAATACCGTAGCGCGCTCGCTGGCTATCGGCAATCCTGCCGACGGGCACTATGCGATCAAGACCATCACCGGCACCGGCGGCGCAGCTGAAGATGTTTCCGATAAGGAAGTTGTGGATGCCATGCAACTGCTGGCGGCCACGGAAGGCGTGTTTGCGGAAACCGCGGGAGGCGTAACGGTGGGAGTGGCCAAAAAGCTCTTTGCCCACGGCCGCATCTCGCCGGACGAGACGACAGTGCTCTGCATTACCGGCAACGGCCTGAAAACCGTGGAGGCGCTAAATGGCCGCCTGGAGCTTCCGGACCCGATTCCGGCAAAGCTGGCCTCGTTTCAGGAGCACATTGCGGATGAGGCGGAGGCGGTGGCAGTGTGATAGAACCAAGTTGCAAAGGTTCAAAGTGTCACAAGTTTCGAAACTCGGAACTGGCATTACCGGAGCGCACTTATGAGCATTCAAGTCCATATTTCCACCCCGCTGCGCAAGCACACCAGCGGAGCGGGGCAAATTTCGTGCAACGCGGGCAGTCTTCCCGAGCTGCTCGGACAACTTGGCCAGAGCTATCCCGAACTGCAGCGCCATATTTGTGACGAGCAAGGGCAGCTGCGGCGATTTCTGAATGTGTACGTGAACGAGGAAGACATTCGCTTCCTCGGTGGAAGCGAGTACCACTTCCGCGACGGCGACGAGGTGCTGCTGATTCCATCAATCGCCGGCGGCTGCCTCAGCTGAGGGGCCAATGAGTTGGATTGCGGTGCCCACCAACCCAGCCGCGAGCAGGCCCCAACTGATCGCCAGCAGCCAGGGCCAGCCCGCTGGACGGTAGGAGAATTTCACCACATTGCTCCCGGCGTTTGTTTTTACCGCCCGGAAAATAAAGTCTGCGCCCAGCACTTCCGCCGGCGTGCCGTTGACCGTCGCTTTCCAACCATTTGCCCATCGGTCAGTCACCAGCAGCCAGCCTGGGGTGGGACAGTTGACCTGCAAATCCAGGTGATTGGGCGTGTAGCGTAACACGCGCGCCGGAACGCGCTGCGCTGGGGGCAGATGTTCGATGACATTAAGCTCAGCAGCATCGTTGGGTATACGTTCGTTGTGCAAACGGATGTCAGCCATCTCCGCCCGGGGATGAGCAACAACGACGGGCACGCCCAGCTGATTGCTTCGCCGCACAAAGGCAGCATAAAGAGGATCGGTCGGGGACACCGTAGCTGCAACCTGAGAAAACCATATGCGGTCCTCACCAGTGCTCATGGCCAGCAGCACGGGCTGATTGCGGAAGTCTTCCTGGAAGCGGTTGGTCATCGTCTCATAATTGAAAAAAGTCGGAATCTTGAGGGGCAGATTCTCGTTGTTAGCGAAGGCGCCGATCCAAAGCGGAGGTGCGATTTGCCGGTGCAGCCCGACGTCGAGCCGTCTAGTGTGGGCAGCGTCTATTTTCGTCCACACCTCCCGGGTGGAGCGACTGGACGACATGGTCGGACGAGCCAGACGGATGGTCAAAAAAGCATGGCCGATGGCCAGCATTACCAACACTGCCGGGAACAGTGTTCGGGTGCGCGGAGCAATCCAGCACACCAATACTGCGGCGAAAGCACTAACCCAAATCAGGGCGGAGTCTCTGGTAGCACGCGGAAACAATTCCCCACGGTTGTTGACGAGGGACACAATGGAGAAATATGCCAGAGCAGCCGCGACAGTGAGCACACCGGCGGTGACGGTAAGGTATTTCCATGCCCGGCTTAGAGGCTGACGCATAGCTAAGAGCAAATCGTCAGAAGCCCACAGCGCCAGAAGCGCAATTGAGAACATGCCATACTGGCGGAACAAGGATGGGTTGCGAAAGTACCGCGTGGGCGGCAGCAAATGGTAAAGCCATCCGCGAAGCGGCAACTGGCCGCCGACCGCACAGGCGAAACAGAACGCCGTAATCCCAACCAGAAACCAATGGGCGGGTGAACGGGGGCGGCAGATGATGGCAAACACGGCCATGATGGGAATCAGCGAGCCGAGATAGATGTTCGTCAGCGAGACGTCGCTTTTCGGCCACAAAGCGAAATTGTGATAATCCGGCATTCTCAAATTTGTGAGATAGGTACTCGAGAAGGTGAGAAAAGCGGAAGCGGGAGTGGCGTTGGACATAACAGATTCTTGGCGCGAACGCGGCCCCACGCGATCGCTGTAGCCGTGTCCTTCCGCGAAAAAAGCGACATACGAGGGCAGCAGCACCACCGTACCCACAACGGCAACAATTGCCAAAGATGCCAGGGCACGGCGAAGGGCTGGGGCGCCAGATCTAACTTCGGCGGGACGGTCGGCGATGGTGCCCGGAAACCGAACACTGCAGCGGGCCAGGGCCCAAATGAACAGGAACCCTGCGGTGAGGATGACTAACTCAGGATATCCGCCCAACGCGGAGAGCCCCCAGAGGGAGCCGCTTTGAACGGCGGGCCACCATCGTCTGGCTGCCAGAGCTACATCAAAGCGCCACAGGGCCCAGAGAAATAATGAGAAGGAATAAATGGACGATACATGCTGGGCGTGACCGGTATAGAAACCGCAAAACGCAAATCCTGTCGCAACCACGAAGACTAACCATGGAGCGGCCCGGAAGTGCCGGCCAAGGAGAACGATTCCCAGAGGGCCAAGCAGCCAAATCAGTAAGAAGTACAGGCGAAATCCGGATTCCGTTCCCCCAGTGACGGCTCCCAGAAAGAATTGGATTGGCGAGGTGGCCCCTAGTTCCGGCTCGGCATAGTCAGGCGCGCCGGCAGCAATCCACGGGTCCCAAAGAACGAAGCGCCCGGCACGAGCATGATCGGCAACCAGCGTGTATGCAGGGGCAAACAGGTCCTCCGCATCCCAGATCAAAGCCTCGCGTCCACTTAGAAGAGGGTAGTTGCAAAGCAGGAAGACCAGTATCAGGCCACCCGCCACAAGCCACCAACTGATGGGCGGCGGCGCCTTCCGGCGCTCGCCAAGCAGAGGCGTTGTGCAACTGAGAGTGGTTGCATACATATCACAATTCGACTGGAATGCTGGGGCAGTCGCCAAAGTGCTTTACAGTGACCGCCCTGAAGGGGAACTGGTTACAAAACGAGAGGAATGGAGCTAGCGAGCAGGACGCTGCGCACAAAGGCATGGATCGGTTGGACGTCGATACGGCCGGGAACAGGAAAGCGGCGCCGGGAGAGAGGCGCCGCTCGGCTCTGCTGCGGTGGTGTGCTACTTCTGGCTGATCATCGGCCCCGCCTGCGTGATGCTGCCCTTTACAAGTTCGGTTTCTATTTTCAGTTTCTGGTTGGGACGAACTGTAACTTCGGTTTCAAAGGTCTGGTACCCGGGCAAAGCGATGCGCACCCGGTGCTTGTCAGGCGTGACCAGCAGGCCATGGCCGAGGCCGGAAAATTCGTCAGCATGGCCGATGAAGCGGTCGTCAATGAATACGGCGGCCCGGCCCGGTTTCACGGAAATTTTCAGCTCGGCAGTTTGCGTGGGCATGGGCAGGCTGGCGTCCTTCATCAGCCTGACCTTCATCATCACCACCTGGCCCGGCTCCAGCACCGATTCCTCAGTGAAGTCCTTGTAGCCGGCCTGGCGCACGGCAAATTCGTGCTTGCCGGGAAGGAGAAGGATCTGCTTATCGCCTTTTAGCTCATCGAGATACCCAACATATTGGCCATCAACCCAGACACCGGCATTGCGCTCGACGCTGCTAGCGCCGGAGAACCTGACTTCGGCGAGAATCTGATTATCAGCCGCCAGCGCAGTGCCCAGGCCCACAAAACACCAGATAAGCGCTGTTGCGAGAAGGGATTTCAACACTGCTGCCTCCGATCACAAATTTTGTTCCTGGGGTATTCAGTTGAGTGGCGTTGTTGACAGGATGATACCAGCCGCGGCAGCGGCCTAGTAGCAACTCAGGTTCGTTTTGTAGGCGGACTAGTGGGGAATAGTGCGGACTTTAAGGTTTCACAGGTTTCCAGGTTTCGAAGTGTGAAACCTTTAGAATCGGCCCATGGGAGTGAGCCGCATCCCGAAACTTTGAAACATTGAAACTTTGAAACCTTGCTCACCCGAGCAGTTTGAGAAATCCTGCCGCACTATTGTCAAATCCGGGAAAGACTCTGGCCAGATCCTGATTGCCCAGGTGTTGCGAGAGAACTTCGCCGAGCACGCGGCGGAAGTCGGTAGTCAGCGCCAGGTCGCGGCCTTCGTTGAGCTGTTCCGGTTCCAGGCCCGGCCATTGCCCGTAGACTTTGCCGCCGCGGACCGGGCCGCCGAGAACAAACATAACGTTAGCGTGACCGTGGTCGGTGCCGCGATTGCCGTTCTCGCGGGCGGTGCGCCCGAACTCCGACATCGTGACCACCACGGTGTCCTCGCCCAGATCGCCCAGGTCGGTCCAGAAGGCGGCCAAGGATTGGGAAAACTCGCGCAGCACGTTGGCTAACTGGCCCTGCGTGGAACCTTCATTTACGTGGTGGTCCCAGCCGCTTACATCGGCAAAGGCGATCTGCACGCCCATATTGGCTTTGATGAGCTGCGCCAATTGCTGCAGGCTGTTGCCGAAGCGGCCGCGAGGATAATCTGCGCCGACGGCGGGCGTGTAGCGCTGCGGGTCGGCGGACTTCAGCATTTTGACGGCTTCGAAGGTTTCCTGGCCGGTGCCGTGCAGAACCGCGTCCACCGACTGCGCGTACATCGCTTCGAAGGTATTGCTGAGCGGGGCAGAGGCGGGGCCGCGGCCGCCCACGCCAAAGTCGTTGATGTTGTTCAGCGCCAAGGCCGGCTCGTGGCCGGAAAGAATGCGCGGCATGGTAGGACCGAGGGCGACCGCGCGAAAGGGCGCATCACCTTCGGGGGGCAGAGCACCCAGGCTGCGATTTAGCCAGCCATCCTCCGTGGACTTCACCCCCGGCGTGCCCGATTCCATGTAGTCCTGAGCGTCGAAGTGGGAGCGCGTATGGTCGGGCGAGCCGGCAGCATGAATGATGGCCAAGCGCCGCTGGTGGAATAGAGGCTGCACGGCGGTCATGGCGGGATGCAAACCGAAAAAGCCATCCAGGTCGAGCTCCAAGCCGTGCGGAATAGCGATGCTGGGGCGCATGGAGTAGTACGAGCGCTCGCCGTGCGGGATCACGATGTTCAGGCCATCGGCGGCGCCGCGCTGAAAGACGACCACCAGGCGCCGCGTGCGAGTGCCAGGCGATTCCGCGCCGAGTGCGGCGCGGCGCAGGAAGGCAGGGAGGGCGGCGGTGCCGACTACGGCCAAGGCGCCGGATTTGAGGAAGGTGCGGCGAGTGATGGTCATTCTTTGCCTGCTAATGGCTAGAAGTGCTCTGCCAGATCCGTGAATCTCTCAATCACCAGCAATTGCAAGGGCAGCTCCGCCTGCGCCAGTTCCTCGTGCTCGAGTATCCACGTATTGCCGTGGGGCACAAACACGGCATTCAGCCCGGCAGCCAGGGCAGGATTGATGTCCGATTTGGGGCTGTTACCCACCATCCAGGTGGTGCCGTGGCCAAGCCCGTATTTGAAGACCACATCGCGGTAGGTGCCGCTGTCCTTCTCAGCCACGATTTCCACCGCGGCAAAATAGTCCTTCAGCCCGGAGCGCTCCACTTTTCCGGACTGCTCCGCCATGGCACCCTTGGTTACCATGATCAGGTGGTGCCGCTGGGAAAGATACTGCAGTGTTTCCGGCACTCCGGGTAGGATTTCCACCGGGTGATCGGCAATACTGTGGGCGAACCCCACAATCTTCTGGTGCAGCTCTGGCGTTACGGGCTCCAGTGAAATTCGCTCGAACGTGTCCACCAGGGCGTGGGCGAAGCTGTGCATGCCGTACCCGTGCTTGATGATGCACTCCCGTTCGACCTCGTTCAGGATTTCCCGTATTTCCTCAGGCGTATAGGAATGGTGATTCAGGAAAGAAATGAATTGGGCTATAGCGCGCTCGAAGTAGATGTTGTTCTCCCAGAGCGTATCGTCGGCGTCAATGAGCAGCGCCTGCGCCCCGCTGATGTTCACCCCATTTGCCATTGTTTTTATGATAGCGGGTCAGCCTTGTGGAGAGCGAGGGGAGGGCTGTTTCGGAGAAGAAAGAAGATGTGCAAGGAAAACTTGCAACTAGGTACTGGGTACCAGGTGCCGGGAACTACGTAGTCGCCACCGCTCCGCGCTTGGCGGCCACGTCCAGCCGCACTTCCGCCCGCTTCAAGGTCGCCAGCGCGCGCTCAAAATCGGTGTTGGGGTCGGTGCTATGCAGCATTTTCTCAGCCGCCTCTTTGTCCCGCCGGGCGCGCTCCACGTCAATTTCCTCGGCGCGCTCCGCGGTTTCCGTCAGGATGGTCACCTTGGTGGGCAGCACTTCTGCAAATCCCCAAGCGACAGCGAGGTAGTGGGTGAATCCGTTCACCCGGTAGCTGATCTCGCCCACGCTCAACTCGGTGATCAGCGGCGCGTGTCCGGGCAGAATCCCCAGGTACCCCTTCTTGCCGGGTATCTGCACCTCGGCCACGGTATCCTGCACCACCAGTCGTTCCGGGGTCACAATTTCGAGTTGGATCGTATCCGCCAAAACCCAGTTCTCAGTTGTCAGTTCCCAGTTCCAAGATCCAGTTGTCAGTTATCAGTTCTCAGTTATCAAGTAAAACCACATGCCTACGTACCTATACTTTTCGCTTAGCAAGCCAGTTCTCAGCTTCGCGAAACCAACTGACAACTGACCACTGGCCACTGCCTCTACGCTGCTGCCGTCTTCAGTTTGCTGGCGTGCTCCAGCACCTCATCAATGTCGCCCTTCATGTAGAAGGCCTGCTCGGGGATCTCGTCGTGCTTACCGTCCAGGATTTCTTTGAAGCTGCGCACTGTGTCCTGAATCTTCACATATCGTCCCTGCAGCCCGGTGAACTGTTCCGCTACGTGGAAGGGCTGCGACAGGAACTTCTGCATCTTGCGTGCCCGCGCCACCATCACCTTCTGGTCTTCACTGAGTTCGTCCATGCCCAGGATGGCGATGATGTCCTGCAGGTCCTTGTAAGTCTGCAGCACCTTCTTCACCCCCTGCGCCACTTCGTAGTGCTCCTGGCCCACAATGCGCGGGTCGAGAATTCGTGAGGTCGAAGCCAGGGGGTCAACCGCCGGGTAAATGCCGATTTCTGTCAGTGGTCGCGAAAGCACCGTGGTCGCATCCAGGTGAGCGAAGGTGGTGGCCGGCGCCGGATCGGTCAAATCGTCCGCGGGCACGTAAATCGCCTGCACCGACGTGACCGAGCCCTTCTTGGTGGAAGTAATGCGCTCTTGCAGTTCGCCCATTTCTGTAGCCAGGTTGGGCTGATAGCCTACGGCGCTGGGCATGCGGCCCAGCAGCGCCGATACTTCCGAGCCCGCCTGGGTGAAGCGGAAAATGTTATCAATGAACAGCAGCGTGTCCGCCCCTTCCACGTCGCGGAAGTACTCGGCCACCGTCAGCCCGGTCAGCGCCACCCGCAGGCGTGCTCCCGGCGGCTCGGTCATCTGGCCATAAATCAGTGCCGCTTTCGATTCCTCAGGCACGCCCGGCTTGATCACACCCGATTCGCTCATTTCCAGCCACAGGTCGTTGCCTTCGCGCGTGCGCTCGCCCACCCCGGCAAACACGGAAAACCCGCCGTGCTGCTTGGCGACGTTATTAATGAGCTCCATGATGACCACGGTCTTGCCCACGCCTGCGCCGCCGAACAGCCCGATCTTGCCCCCCTTCAGGAAGGGCTGAATCAGGTCAATCACCTTCACCCCGGTTTCGAACATCTCCGCCGTGGTGGATTGCTCGTCGAAGGCGGGCGCCGGCCGGTGAATAGGCAGGCGCTGGTTGGCCTTGATCGGGCCCAGCTTGTCCACCGGCTCGCCAATCACGTTCATCACCCGGCCCAAGGTGCCCGCGCCCACCGGCACGGTGATGGGCTCGCCCAGGTCAATGGCCCTCATGCCGCGCACCATGCCGTCGGTAGGCTCCATGGCCACGCAGCGCGCCCGGCCTTCGCCCAGGTGCTGCTCGATTTCCAGGATGACGTTGATCTCCATCGGCGTATTGAAGCCGTCGCCCACCACCCGCACCGCCTGGTAGATAGGCGGCAGCTTGGCTTCCTCGAATTGCACGTCCACTACCGGGCCGGCAATTTGGATTACGTGTCCAGTATTTTCAGGCATGAATTAGTTCCCAGTTGTTAGTTGTCAGTTGCCAGTGCGCACTCAGCACTCAGCCGTCAGCATTCAGCCCCTGAACCCCTGCTGCCGAGCGCTGTTGGCTGAATGCTGAGTGCTGATTGCTGAATGCTCCTACAGCGCCGCCGCGCCGCTCACAATCTCGATAATTTCTTTCGTAATCTTGGCTTGCCGCGCCCGGTTCATGGCCAGGGTCAGCGCGTCAATCATCTCGCTGGCATTGTTGGTGGCCGCATCCATGGCGGTCATGCGCGCCGCATGTTCCGCTGCCACCGATTCCAGCAGAGTATGAAACACGCGCAGCTCCACGTAGCGGGGCAGCATGCTGCGGAACAGCTCCTGCGGCGGCTGCTCGTAGATGTAATCTACCGGCGCAGCGGCAAACGCTGCGGCCCGTTCGTCAATTGCCTTTGTGTCCGCCTCGCTGATGGCGACTCCAGCAGACTTGGCCGCTTCTGCTGCACGCAACTTCTCCTGTTCCGCCATCTCCTCCGCTTGCTGCACTCCGGAGGCGCCGATCTGCGCAATGGGCAGAATCTCGTCCACCACCACCCGCTGCGATACCACCGACTTGAATTCGTTGTACAGCACGTACACCGCATCAATCTCGCAACGCCTGTAGCGCTCGATGACGCTCTGGCCCAGCGCTTTGCCTTGGGCGAATTCCAGCCGCCCCAGGATGCCCACGTGTTCGCCTACAATTTGCACCGCGCCCGAACGGCCCTCGGCGCGCGGCGCGGGCGTAAGAGCTTCTTCTGCGGCCTCCGTGATCTCCGGTTGCTCCACGGGCGCTACGGGGAAACGGCGGCGGAAGAAATCGCGTGCCTTGCGCCCCACCGCTTCGATGTCAATGTTCTTGCCCTGCTTGGCCTGGATAAAGCGCACGGCTGCTTTCAGGATATTAGCGTTGAACGCCCCCGCTAGGCCCTTATCGCCTGTGACCACGATCAGCAGAATCGTCTTCTCTTCGCGCTGTGCCAGCAGGGGATGGCGTGGCTCGCCCGTCTCAGGGTCGTAAACCTCGGCACGCATCACCAGCGACTTGAGCACACTGGTGAGCATCTGCGCGTAGGGCCGCGCGGAAAGGGCGCGCTCCTGCGCCCGCCGCAGCCGCGCCGCCGAAATCATCTTCATGGCGCGCGTGATCTGCCGCGTGTTGCGTACGCTGCGAATACGCCGCCGTATGTCGAGTATGCCCGCCATAAATCAGTTGTCAGTTGCCAGTTTCCTTATGCCGGCGTCATCCTGAGGGCCTTCAGGCCCAACGGATCTCGCGTGCACCGTCGCAAGTACAGTTTCAAGTTTCGAGTTTCCAGTTTCGTCAAACCGTATTTGAAACTTGAAACTCGAAACTCGAAACTGCTTTACTTCGCCGCTTGCCGCTCCGCCGTGAACCGCTCTTTGCACTCCTTCAGAACCTTGTTCATCTCCGCCTTGAGCTGGTCATCGAGCGCCTTTTTCTTCATGATGCTCTCGAACAGCCCCGGGTTCATGGTGTCAACGTACTCGTAGAGCGCCTTCTCGAAGGGGCGCACCTGCTCCACCGGCACGTCGTCGAGATAGCCGTTGGTCCCCGCGTAAATAATCAGGATCTGCTTGGAGAAGGGAAGCGGCGAGTATTGGTCCTGTTTCAGCACTTCCACCAGGCGTTCGCCGCGCGCCAGCTGCGCCTGCGTGGCCTTGTCCAAATCGCTTCCGAACTGCGCGAAGGCGGCCAGCTCGCGGTATTGTGCCAGTTCCAGCTTTAATGTGGCGCCTACCTGCTTCATTGCCTTGATGGCGGCCGTGAATCCCACACGGCTTACCGACAAGCCCACGTTCACCGCGGGGCGAATGCCGCTGTTGAACAAGTCGGTTTCCAGGTAAATCTGGCCATCGGTAATGGAAATCACGTTGGTAGGAATGTACGCGGAAACGTCCCCCGCCTGCGTTTCAATTACCGGCAGTGCGGTCAGCGAGCCGCCGCCCAGTTCGTCGTTCAGCTTGGCCGCTCGCTCCAGCAGCCGCGAGTGCAGGTAGAACACGTCCCCGGGATATGCCTCGCGCCCCGGCGGACGCCGCAGCAGCAGTGAAATCTCGCGGTAAGAGGCTGCATGTTTCGAAAGGTCGTCGTAGATCACCAGCGCGTGCCGTTTGCTGTCGCGGAAGTACTCACCCATCGCGCAGGCAGCGTAGGGCGCAATGTACTGCATAGGCGCGGGTTCGGAAGCCGAAGCCGCCACCACAATGGTGTAATCCATGGCGCCGAAGTCGGTCAGCGTCTTCACCACCTGCGCAATCGAAGACCTCTTCTGTCCGATGGCGCAGTAAATGCAAATCAGGTCCCCGCCCTTGTTGTTGATGATGGTGTCAATGGCGATGGCGGTCTTGCCCGTCTGCCGGTCGCCTATGATCAGCTCACGCTGCCCGCGGCCGATGGGAATCATGCTGTCAATGGCTTTCAGACCCGTAGCCATCGGCTCGCGTACCGGCTGCCGCGAAATCACGCCGGGCGCCAGCCGCTCGATGGGAATGTGTTTGTCGGTAGCGATCGGGCCTTTGTCATCAATCGCCTGGCCCAGCGAATTCACCACCCGGCCCACCATGGCTTCGCCCACCGGCACACTCATGATCTGGCCCGTGCGCTTGACCTCGTCGCCTTCCCGCACTTCCGTGTAGTCGCCGAGCAGCACCGCGCCCACCTGGTCTTCTTCCAGGTTCATGGCGATGCCCATCACGTCGTGCGGAAACGAAAGCAGCTCGCCGGCCATGGCTTTATCCAGCCCATAAAGCCGGGCGATGCCGTCGCCCAGGGAGATAACCGTGCCTACTTCGTCCACCGCGATCTTCGATTCGTAGTTCTCGATTTGCTCGCGGATTAATTGTGTGATTTCGTCAGCTTTGATCTGTGCCATTGTTGAGTACCAGGTAGCTGGTGGTTGCTAGTTAGTAGTTGGTGACCGTTGGACAAACCAGCTATTAACTACCAGCTACCAATTACTGACTTTCTACCAAATGTTCGCGAATCTTATTCAGTTGTCCCAGAACCGAGCCGTCATAAATGGTGCTGCCCACCTTGATAACGGCCCCGCCCAGCAGATTGGAATCGCGAAAGTAGCTGGCTCGGACCTGCTTTCCCGTAAGCCGCCCGATTTCTGCTTCCAGCACGCGCTTCTCTTCCGGGCTCAGGTCGCGGGCGCTGGTGATCTCGGCCTGCGTCAGATTCAGCCGCCGGTCCAGTTCCACTTCGAACTGGCGCACGATCTGCTCCATCATCGCAATGCGCTCGTGGTCAATCAGTACGGCCAGGAAATTTCGCACCATTTTC
>DASSQB010000588.1:0-7772 GCA_035702725.1 Terriglobales bacterium
ACTTTCTATCAGCTGCACCTATTGTTCGACAAGCATTACGACGAGCAGGTAGAGCTGGTGGATGCGATTGCGGAACGGATCCAGTTGCTGGGCGGCGTCAGCCTGGCCATGGCCGCGGATGTGGCTGAAATCACCCAAATCGAGCGCCCGCCCCGGGGCCGCGAAGAAGTTCCGGTTCAGTTGTCCCGCCTGCTGGATGCGCACCAGGTGATCATTCGCCAGACGCGCACGCTGGCTCGCCGTGCTTCTGAACTTGGAGATGACGGCACCAACGACCTTGTGGTCAGCGAAGTACTGCGCAGGAATGAACTGCAAGTCTGGTTTTTGAGCGAACACCTGGTCAACGTGCCGCTGGTGAAGGCCGAGGAGCCGTCAGCCGCTGCTTGAGCAAAGCGCCGCAGGCAAACTGAAAGTCAGCGGCAAGAAAGGAGCCCCGCAGGGCGTCTCCCCGCGGGGCTTCAAAAACTATTCCAGTGACTTGGGGTCGGAGAGATTCTTCGGCGAGTGATGGTTGAGCACCGAGACCAGTTCCTGGCCGCTCGCCGGCACGCCTACGCGGTGCTCACGCACAATTTCGCGCGCCGTGATCTTGCGCCCGTAGAGCTTCTCATTGGCGCCATTATCCTGGCGCAGAGTGGAGCCCTCCAGCGAAACGCCGGCAAAGAGTCCGCGCGAGCGCGAATAGGAGAGGATCTCCGCCCGCATGGCCACGTCGGTAGCCGCGGCGGCATCGCGCCCCTTGGGACCTGCGGCCGCGGCCGCATCCGCGCCCAGCTTCACCTTGGTCTTCAGCAGCGACTCCGCCCCATGAGGATTCATTACCAGCAGCACAAAATCGGTGGCCTCGCCGCCCAACTGGAAGCCGATGTTGCCGCCTTCCAGGGCATACATGGCGGGCGCGCTCCATGGACCGGTGTAATGCTGGCCGGTGCGGCAACTCATCACGCCACGGCCATAACTGCCGCCGATACCGATTGCGAGCTTCTTTACTGAGGGCAGAACGACAATGCATTCGGCACGGTCGAAAAGGTCCTTGGGAATATCATCCGGGATGTTGATGATTTCTTTGAGGACCTGACCGGCATCTTTGACCCGGTCCTGCTCTTTTTCATTGCTTTTGGCGGCGAGCAGAGGGGCGGCCAGTAACAGTACGAAGGTCAACACCGCGAACTGCTTCTTCATGAAACCTCCAGGGTGGAAATGACATCTTAACTCCTGAATAGGGGTGTAACGAAAGTCTGTCCCCCGTTTGTAACTTGGCTTCCTCCCCGCCCTGACCTAGAGTTCCCCTTGGCATTGAAAGTGCATTAAATCATTTGGGCGCCGTTTGCGCCCCCGCAAAACGGCAGAAAATGCACGTTTTATGAAATTTTTGCTTCTCAGCTTCGCCGCCGCTCTCCTGTTGCCTTTTGCAGCTACGGGAGCGCACGCCCAACTGCCTGGGGGGCAGGATCCCAGCCAGCCTTACCTAAGCAGCGATGCCACGGCTTCGGACACTGCGGCCTATCCGGAACAGGCGGGCGGTTCCGCCCTCATGACCATTCACAAGCGGGTGGATGAGGTGAATGTGGTGTTTACCGCCACCAACGGTCACGGCAAGTTTGTGCGTGACCTATCACAAGGCGATTTCCGGGTGCTGGACAACAATCAGCCGCCGCAAAGCATTCTTGATTTTCGCCGTGAAACCAATCTGCCCCTGCGTGTTGGCCTGCTGGTGGATGACAGCGGTTCGGTGAAAAGCCGCTTCGCTTTTGAGCAGAACGCCGCCATCTCTTTTCTCCAGCAGGTGGTCCGGCCGGTTGTTGACCGCGCGTTCATTATCGGCTTCAACAGCCATGCCAAGCTGATGAAGGATTTCACGGACAACAATGCGCAACTGTCTTCCGCAATATACAACCTGAAAGCGGGCGGCGGCACAGCGCTGTACGACGCTATTTATCTGGCCTGCAAGGAAAAGCTGCTAAAGACGGGAGACCAGCGGCCGGTACGACGTGCCATTATCGTGCTCAGCGACGGCGAAGATAACCAGAGCCAGATGAGCCTGGGCGCTGCCATCCAGATGGCACAGCGCGCCGAGGTGGTCATCTACGCCATCAGCACCGACGACAGCGGTCTGGTCCTGCGGGGCGACGGCGTGCTCGAGCAGCTCGCCACCTACACCGGTGGGCGCGCCTTCTTCCCCTACAAGATGAACGACATTACCAAGTCCTTCTCCGCCATCGAAGAGGAACTGCACAGCCAGTATTCGCTGGCCTATAAGCCGGCTGATCTGTCGGCCGACGGCCGCTACCATTCGATCGAGATCTCCGCCCTGAACAAGAAGGTGCACGTCCGCGCCCGCCCGGGTTACTACGCCCCCACCCAGTAGGCGCAACCCGCCTCGCTGTTTCTTTTCCAGCGTTGTTCTCGTTCATGAAAGCGTCACAATGCGATTTTTGTTTACGGAACGGAGACGGTGCAATCAATGTCTCTGTCCGCGTTCATCGGCTTGCGGAGCATGCGGTAAAGACTTCCTTTTTTGCAGGTTTTACCCGCCAGCCGTTAAGCACATCGACGCCGTGAACGTTCAATCCCTTTGGTCACCTAGGCAATTATCTCCTTGCCTGAAACAATGCAAAGCTGGGCACAACGAAGCTTGCAGTTCGTCTCACCGCGTTTGTGCCCGCCCGGAACGACATGACCCGAAAACTGGTTTGCGTTTTGCTTCTCTTTCTCCTGACAATTATCTGTGGCGCGCCGCTGGCCGGCGCCGACGTGCCGGCGGAGCATCATGCCACCCGCAAGGTGCTGAAGAAGGTTCTGCCTTCCTACCCCGAACTTGCACGCCAGCTCAACATCAAAGGCGCGGTCAGGCTGGTGGTAATTGTCGAGTCCAATGGCAAGGTCAAGTCGGCCCGGCCGCTAGGCGGCAACCCTGCCTTCGTGGCGGCGGCCATGCGGGTGATAGACAAGTGGAAGTTTGAGCCGGCCGCGGAACCGAGCACGGAAACCGTGCAGATACAGTTTGAGCCCACGGAGTAGGACCGTCGGCGGCCCTATTCAGCACTGGCTCCCCTTATTCCCCCTGTGATAACTTGCCCTGTACGGGACCCCGCAAAAAACTGAATACCGGAGCCTGTGATGGCCCTGATCATTGTTCTGATCGTCATCGTCGTGGTGGTGGGTTTCTTCATCGCCATGTACAACGGCCTGATCCGTCTGAGGGTGCGCGCCGACGCCTCCTGGTCCGACATTGACGTGCAGCTCAAGCGGCGGCACGACCTGATTCCCAATCTGGTGGAGACGGTGAAAGGCTATGCCGCCCACGAAAAAGGCACATTCGAAAACATCGCCAAGTACCGCTCGGCGGCGATGTCGGCCACCAGCCCGGCGGACCGGGCGGCTGCCGAAGGCCAGTTGACGCAGGCTTTGCGCGGCCTGCTGGCGGTGGCGGAAAATTATCCGCAGTTGCGCGCTTCGGAAGAATTCACCGCTCTGCAGGGGCAGTTGACCCAGACTGAAGACAACATTCAAAACGCGCGCCGCTACTACAACGCCGTGGTGCGTGACTTCAATACGAAGCTGCAGACCTTTCCCACCAACGTTTTCGGCAGCATGCTGGGATTTCAGCCGCGCCAGTACTTCGAACTGGAAACGCCTGCGGACCGCGAGAACGTTGTTGTGAAGTTCTGATGCTGGGCAAGGCCAAGTTCGCTCCGGCAGTTTGGTGTCTCCTTGTTTTCTGTTGCCTGGCAGGAAGCGTGACGCCGGCACATGCCGACTGGCACATCACTGACTTTCATTCCACTGTCAACCTCGATCAACAGGGCAGCGCGACCATAAGTGAGCACATTACCGTGGAATTCAGCGGCGTATACCACGGTATCTACCGCGACATACCCATCGAGTACCCAGGCCCGCATGGCAGTAACTACCGCCTTTT
Organism: Terriglobales bacterium; assembly: GCA_035702725.1. Lineage (GTDB taxonomy): Bacteria > Acidobacteriota > Terriglobia > Terriglobales > Acidobacteriaceae > JAICWP01. The sequence goes on from DASSQB010000588.1 coordinate 3,923, forward strand.
TCTGAAGGTCACCGGGGTTAAGGACGGCGCCGGCAACAAGCTGAAATACGAATCCAGCATCCGCAACGGCTATCGCCATCTGAAAATCTACATTCCCGGAGCTGAGGACACCACCAAGACGGTGGAAATTGACTACAGCATCCCCAACGCGGTCCGCTATTTTCCCAGCTACGACGAGTTCTACTGGAACGTGACCGGCAACGACTGGCCGGTGCCGATTGACCACGCCTCCGCCTCCGTGCAGCTGCCGCCAAATGCCGCCGGCAGCCTGCGAGCCCAGGCCTTTACCGGCGTGTACCGGTCTGTGAGTCACGACGCCACTGCCGAGGTTAGTGGCGCCAGCGCCCGTTTTGAGACCACCAGCCGGCTGCCTATGAGCGGCGGCCTCACCATTGACATTTACATTCCCAAAGGCATCCTGCAGGAGCCTGGCACCCTGACTCGGGCGAGTTGGTTCTTGCGCAGCAATCCTCTGGCGCTGCTGCCGCCCTGGGCTTTTGTAGTGATGTTCTGCCTCTGGTGGTTCAAGGGGCGCGATCCCAACCCTGGGCTTTCCGTTGCTCCGATGTACGAGCCACCCGCGGACATGACGCCGGCCGAGGTCGGCTCGCTGATTGACGACAGGGTCAATCCCCGCGACATTACCTCCACCATCGTGGACCTGGCGGTGCGCGGCTTCATCAAAATTGAAGAAACTGTAGACAAGGGCCTCGTGTTTCACCACAAGGACTACGTGTTTCACCTGCTCATCCCGCGGCAAAAGTGGACGGGGCTGGCTCCGCATGAGCGGGTGATGCTGGAGAACATCTTTGCCGGCGAAGCCACCGAGACGCGGCTCTCCAGCCTCAAGAACCGCTTCTACACCGCTGTTCCCGTGATTCGCGACGACGTAATGTCGGCGTTGCGGCGCAAGGGCATGTACCTGATTGACCCTGACTCCGCCAACGCCTACATGCTGGGGGGAGCCGTGCTGGCGGCGGCACCGTTCATTCTGCTGGCCCTAACCGGGGCGGCCGATGTATTTGGCTCGGTGCCGCTGGCGGTCATCACCATCGCAGTTGCCGCGCTCATCGTCTGGCTGTTGGGGCGGCAGATGACCTGCAAGACCGTTAAGGGCGCGCGCACCCGCGTCGCCATCCTGGGATTTGAGGAGTTCATGAACCGGGTGGATGCTGACCGCATCAAGCGCATGCCTCCCAACACCTTTGAGAAGTTCCTGCCCTTTGCCATGGCCCTGGGCGTTGAGCATCACTGGGCGCAGGCTTTCGCCGGCATTGTGCAGAATCAGCCCAGGTGGTATGTCTCGCCCAATGGCATCATGTTTAATCCCATCCTGTTCTCCAACAGCATGCACAGCATGGCTTACGACATGAACCAGGTATTCGTCTCCGCACCGCGCGCCAGTTCCAGCGGCTCAGGCTGGAGTGGCGGCGGGTTCGGGGGCGGAGGTGGCTTCTCTGGCGGCGGCTTTGGCGGCGGCGGCGGCGGAGCATTCTGACGGGAAGAACGCCCCACATCCGGCGGGCGATGAGCTGCTATTGCGTCTCTGACCTTTCTGCCTTGGACTGAGTAGCCCTGCGGGTGAAATCCGGCTCAGAATCCTGAGTACCCCTTCTGCCTGCGAATCAACAGCCCTGTAAACACGGCGTCTGATATCCACATCCAACGTAAAGCAGGACGAAAGCAGGTTCTGTGCAGGAAGGATTGCTATGGCTGAAACCAGAAGATCAGAACAGACGCTCCCAGCGGAGATCCCAGCCGTCGAACCGGAGCGGGAACTTCCAGCAGCAACTACCCGTTCCAACCCTCGCCTGAATGAGACGGCAGAGGCCATCGGCAGCGCTTTGGGCAGCGCGACGCGGCAGGTACAGTACGTGCGCGACCGCTTCAAAGTAATCCCGGGCGGAAGTGCGGCGGCTACAGAGCAGGTCAAGCAGACGGCGCGGGAGAAGATGCGAGTCGCTCAGGAGAAGGTTGAGGAGATCAAAGAGCGGGCTGTCGCCGTTGTTGGGGAGGCCAGGACCCGGGCCACGGCAGCGCTGGAGGATGCGCGTCTTAGAGCGTCACGGATGGCGCAGGATGCAAAGGACTTGGCCGTGCAACGCGCGCGTCTGGTTCGCATGCGCGCAACCCGCTTCAGCCACGAGCGGCCGCTGGCCGTGATCGGCGCGATTGGCGGAGCGGCGTTCCTGCTGGGAATTTTCTTGCGCGTGGGGAGGGGGAAACGTGGCTGATCAAACGGTAAATTTTAATGGCCGCAGCTTTGCCGGTGTGGTCAACGAGGTTAAGGACGAGTTCAAGGAATTTCTGCAGACCCGCATCACCATGCTGAGGGCGGAACTGGGCGAAAAGATGCGCACCTTCCAGGCGGCCTTGCCCATGTTGGCCACGGCCATCGTTTTCCTGGCCACGTCTTTCTTGCTGCTTACGCTGTGTCTGGTAGCCCTGATTTCGGTAGCCTTCTACGGCGATCCGTTCCGCTGGTTCTTCTCTTTCCTCATCGTGGGCGTGCTGTACTCGATCATCGGAGGCATGGCCGCTGTGTTTGGACTTAAAGAACTGCGGGCCCAGGGCATCATGCCAAAGAAGACGATCAAGGTGCTGAAAGAAGACCAAATCTGGCTGCAGCATGAAGCGAGGACACAGGTATGAGCGCGAGCAATATTCCCACTGATGTGTTGGAACTGCGGGCCGCGGAAGAGCGGCGGCGCCTGCACAATTCGGTCGCTGAACTGCGCCTGCAAATGCGCGAGAAACTCGACGTGCGGCGCAATGCCCGACGTTATCTGTGGCCGGCTTCCGCCGTGGCTGGCCTGTTCGGGCTCATGCTTGGTTACGGCTTTGGCGGCATTCTCACGCGGGACTGACGAAGAAGTAGTTGGTAGCTCGGGGTGATTGGACTTACCAGCTACTGACTACTAACTACCAACTACTGCTCCTCCGAACCCACGTAGTTACTAAAGTCATGGGAACCTACGTGCTTACGCCTTCTGGTACATCTTCCTTTTAATCTCGCCTGCAGGCGTGGTATAAGGCTTGCAAGCGCCAAGCTTACAACCCAGTCAATGGCCCGACTGACGGGCTGGACGGGAGGAGGTTCCGTGTCGGAAAACCGGACCGGCAAACGTTTCCCTCTACAGCTGCCAATTCGTGTTCACAAAGCTCAAGCCGGGGATGAGCACAAAGCGGTGACCGGCAACCTGAGCGCTGCCGGTGTGTACATTCAGGGAGACGCCTCGCTTGACGTTGGCTCGCAAGTGGAGTTTGAAATCACCCTGCCGCCGGAGGTAACCGGCGGAGAGCACAACGTGACCATCCAGGGTCGCGGGCGGGTGGTGCGCACCGATAACCCGCCTCCGGGTCGCAACGGAGAGAATTATCGCGGGGTAGCCTGCGTGATTGATTCGTACGAGTTTGTTCGCAACACATAGCACAGCGGAGGCTGCGCGCCATGTTGAAGCTGATTCTGGCCGATAATCAGGCAATATTCCGGGCGGGCATCGCCAAGGTTTTGGCGGTGGAAGACGACATGAGAATTGTCGCCCAGGCCCAGACTCTCGAGCAGTTGCTCATGGCGGTAGATAAATTCCGCGCCGCCGTGGTGGTAGTGGCGAGCAATTTCCATCCCGACCTCACGCCCATTGTGCAGGCCGCCACCAAGTACAAGACCCGGGTGATTGTGCTGGCCGATACCGGCGAAACCTCCAGCCGCTTCCTGGGCACCGGCGCTCAGGGTGTGGTTTACCGCAACGTTACCGGCCCGGCGCTGGTGGAATGTGTGCGCAAAGTCGCCGTCGGTGAAACCTGGGTGCAGGATTTGGCTGTGCCCACGGAGCTGACGGAAAACGAT
>DASSQB010000589.1:0-6727 GCA_035702725.1 Terriglobales bacterium
CGCCGCCGGTAGCGGTAGCGACAGAGCAGACCACACTTGGTACGGTGTGAAGTTTCAAGTTGCCTGGGAAGGCGGAACAATCGGCAACCAGCGGCTTCCTCACTGTTTGGCGAAGACACTGGCCGGATCGTCAGGTGGAACCACGATGATGCCTTGAGTTATCTCAATCGCGTCCAGAGTGGTAAACCGCAATTGATAACTTCCGGGCGTTTTGGGGGTGAACTGGAAATCGCCGGTTTCGCCGACGCTGATGTTCCACTTGGCATCCTGGACGGTGGCTTGTTGCGGCGGCAGATCGGCGCCATCCTTGGCAATGGCGCGCCACTTCAAGAGCCGCTCCTCGGAAGTGAGCGATACCGCCACCAGCACATCCTCGGGAGCGATATTGACGAAGCGGAAGCGGTAGGTGGGTCCGGTCAGCAGCACCATCACCGGGGGTTGCGGGTTGCCGTTGAGCACCAAGCGATCGAGCAATTCGTTGGGCCCGTTGCGCCCGAGCACGAACACCTTGTCGGTAGAGGGATCAAATGTCTGCCCCGGCGGCAGCACCAGCAGCGCGCCGTACATTCCACCCGTCAGTTGCCTCGCGCCGTGCCAGTGGGTGTGGTAGATGAAGGTGCCGGCGCGAGGCGGAGTCATGTAGGCGGTAAAGGAAGAACCGGGTGCGATGGCGGGGGTGGTGTGTTGAGCCGTACCGTCCCATCCGGGTACGCCATCGTAGTAGCTCTCAATCTCCAGGCCGTGCCAGTGAATAGCAGTAGGCTCGCTCAGTTGGTTGGTAACCGTAATGGCGGTGCGCACACCACGAGTGATGACCAGCGGCGGCCCAATAGCGCCCACTTGCCGGCTTACGCCTTCCAGATAGAAGCCCGGCCCGGCGGGCACGTAGGGGCTGGCGGGTCGTTCGCGGACAAACAGATGCCGCTCGGCGGCAACCGGGGGCACAGAAGTCCTGTTGGTGGCTGCAGCAGGGCTGGCATCACCGACCGTAACTCCCAACACCAGCTTGGCCATCCCTTTGTGGCCGCCATATTCCGTGTGCGCCATGGGCGGTGGGCCCTCGGGGCCATAGATGTCAGGGGAAAACGAAGAATCCATGTGGTCCAGGACGTGGCAGTGAAATAGCCAGTTTCCCGCCCGCTCAGGCAGCCAGGTCATGTCGAAGGTGTGGCCGGGTACTACAGGTTCGGTCACAACGGTTCGGCGTTCCGCCGGGGTATAGAGTTGCTCGCGTTCGCCGTCGCCTACCGCATCCACGCGGTAATAGAAGCCATGCAGGTGCATGGGGTGTATGAGGGGGCTGGCGTTGAGAATGCGCCAGTGCTCAGGATGTCCCATCTGAGCCTGCAGGCGCTCTGTGTGGGGCCAGGACTTGCCGTTGATAGTGAGCGCGCTCTCGAATTCGCGATGGAACAAACTCCTCTCCCAAAGCTGGATGACGAAGATGCGGTCGTCAGTGCTGGCCCCTGGCGGGTCCACGATGAAGGCGCCGGCCATTTCTCCGTCCGTGCCGTCAGCTGAAGGCGGAGTGCTGGATGCGGAGTAGATGTAGCTGCCCGGTTCACCGGCGTCGAATTGCAGATTCCTGATCTCACCCGGCGCCAATTGAATTGCATCCTCGGCTTTGCCCGGATGCCGGTGTAAGCCGTGAAGGGTTATGGCCGTGGGGAGCAGGCTATGAACCGTGAGGTGCAGCGTGGTGCCCTGGGGGACGCGAATCAGGGGTCCCGGCGTTTGCAGCTCGTGCCCCTGTTCGGCGAACGCGTAAGTCTTAATGACGGGCCCGTCTTCAGCCTCCGGGCGCCACACTCCTTCGCGTATTTCCAGATGCAGGGTGAGGACACCCGCTTCAAGCCGGCCCGTGGGGGCGCGGTTGTTGTTGGCGGAGATCTGTGGCGGAACCTGGCCGGCCGCCAACTGACTCATCGCAATCAGCAGGAAGGCCGCAAAGAGTGCAGCACTTGACAGCAGACTGGAGGAGCTTCCACGACTCATGCTGCTGAGTTGCGAGCGAGTCATGACAGTCCGCTGCACCCAGAAATTGTTCATCAACTCGTGCACCTCGCGGCGGCGAGCCTTCACAGAGTCTGCAAAAACGCCACCAGATCAGATTTTTGCTGGTCCGTCAGATTCAGGTTAAAGCGTTGGTTGTAGAACTCTACCACGGCGCTGAGGGTCGCGGCAGATCCATTGTGAAAATAGGGAGCGCGCCCAGCCAGCCCGCGCAGAACCGGCCCTTTCACCTTGCCGATGTCGGCGCACTGGCCGGTAATCAAGGCGCGGCCCGGGTCGGTGGTCTTGATTTCACGGTTGTCCTCATCATCGTTATCGTCGTTGTTCGCAACCTTGCATTCAATGGTGTAGACCGGCAGCCCCGAGATATCCAAAGCCGGCACCGCGGGGTAGGCCGTGGTGCCAATGTTCAACGGCACGGAGAAGGAGTGATTTCCAGCATTTGGGGTGTCGTGACACGTGGTGCATGTGCCTTGAATCGTGTCTTCGCGCAGTACGTCGTTGAGCCCGCCCACTCCTTTAATGGCTATGGGGTAGGTGTTGAACAGGGTCTGTCCGCGAGCCACCGATTGCCGCGCGGTCGTGGCATTAGCGCCGTTCATGTTTGACCAGGCGTTGTAAATCGTGAACACCAGAGGATTAAAGTTGCCCCCCAGGCTGTCGTTGATGCCGATATGAAACGGCTGCGCCGATAGATTCTGCGGTCCGCCCTGCGCTCCCTTTGCGGTCAGACTGCCGGCGCTGCTGTCGCTCGCTTGGGCGGTAAAATTGGCGAGTTCGAAAGTAACAATATCCGCCAGTTGCTTTGTCGTCGGCTGGGTTGAGGCCTGGGCGTGCCCCATGGTGGCGTCAAAAGCCTGATTAGTGAGGCTCTGTATCAGATTGATAGATTTGCCCGGGGTTGCTCCGGAAACGGTTTCCCGTCCATCCCACATCACCGTACTCAGGAAGCCAAGGTTAGTGGCGGGCAGGGGACGCCGATACATGGCCGGCTGCGTCTCGGTGGTTTCTGGACAATCGTAGGGATCCTGAATGTCCTGAATGCGGAATTCGGCGCCGGCAGGAACGGAGAGTGAAATGCGGATCAGCCCCCTGTTTAGCAGTTGGCTATAGGCGCGCCGTCGAGACTGAACGCTGGAGACGTCCGCACTGGGGCAGTTGGCCCCGTCCACCGGCCGGAAAATCGGGTCGAGGCCGTTGCTGGCCTGGAAGCGCGCCTGGATGTCAGGCGGGGTGACGGTCCAGGCATCCTGGGCAACGTGACAAGTGCCGCAGGTGCGGCCGTTTGTACCCAGATTCTTAAAAAATGTGTTCGACAGGTCTATGCCACCGGCGGTGTTGTAAGTGCTCAGGGTACCTGTGGAATCCGGGGAGTTGAGTGGATTGGGCAGTGTGCTGCCAGCCTGCATGGCGGCCACCAGCAGGCCGCCGGCGACAAGGGCAACAGCCGCCCGCAAGTAAATTCTACGTTTCTGCACAAAGTTGTAGCGGAGCCTTAGAAGGGCGCGATTGGTTGAATTCATTTCTGTAATCCTTTCAAAAGCTTACGTACGGAATCCCAGGTATTCCACAAACCGCCGAGAGTGGGTTGCAGGTTCTGTTCCGGATGCGTTGGCGCGACCGCTGGCTCAGTCGGCGATTGGGTCGTTTTGACCCATTCCCTGGAGTAACTCCGGCGCAGGATCCAAATCTGATCGGTCACGACGGTGACACGCGTGATCTTGCTGGCCATGAGCTCTCCTCGCTTTCGCTTTGCCTCTGGCTGCAGAGTCATGCTAGATTGCCCAACAACTTCGCCATGTTTTCCCTACGTCCTCTGGACATTGTCCCAAACGAAGTTTGGCAGTCTTAGGAAACTTTTGAAAGCTGTTTGAAGGTTGCTTTTTGGGTGCGGCTATGAGTAAGCCGGCCAGCAGTTTGTATGAGTTCGGTCCCTTCCGCCTGGATCCGCAGGAGCGTCTTCTGGTACGCGACGGCCAGCCTCTTTCCGTCACTCCAAAGGCCTTTGATACGCTCGTCTTCCTGATCGAGAACAACGGCCACTTGATAGCCAAAAACACGCTCATGCAGGCGATTTGGCCGGATACCTTCGTGGAAGAGGTGAACCTGAGCCAGAACGTGTCGCTGCTGCGCAAGGTGCTGGGCGATACTCCGCAGGAGCAACGCTACATTCAGACGGTGGCCGGACGGGGATATCGTTTCTGCGCGGAGGTGAGAAGCATTGAGGCGGAGGAAACGGGCGGAACTTCCGAATCGGTCATTGTAGAAAGCCACACGCAATCCCGGCTGGTAATTGAAGAGTCGCACATCTGGGACCGGCGGGTCATGGCAGTCATGGTGTTATTGCTAGCGGTGGCCGCGGGAGCGGGCGTCTACGAGGTGTGGTCCCATTATCATTCTTCAAGAGCGCCGGGCCGGAACGGCAGTCCCATCATGTTGGCCGTGCTGCCCTTGGAGAACCTTATCCCTGATGGCGAACAAGATTACTTCAGCGACGGCCTGACGCAGGAGTTGACCACCGAACTGGGACGCCTGGATTCGCGGCAGCTCGGCGTAGTCGCCCGCACCTCCGTTTTGCGGTACAAGCACAGCAGCGAGGCAGTGAAACAAATTGCCGACGAACTGGGAGTGCAATATCTGCTGGAAGGCAGCGTGGGGCAAGAGTCCAGCAAACTGTTGATCAGCCTTAAGCTTATCTCGGCCCCAAGCGGCGCTCGGCTGTGGGCAAACACCTACGAGCTACCGAAAGAGGATGTCCGCCAAATGGAAGCCGAGATAGTGCGTGCAGTGGCTGGGCAGGTGGGATTAAAACTCACCGCCCAGGAAAAAAGCCTTCTGGACAGCCGGGAAGCGGTGAATCCTCAGTCCTACGATGCTTATCTTCGCGGCCGCTATTTCTGGGAGAAGCGTGACGCGGAAGGGTACAGGCAAGCGTTGCAAGCTTTCCGCACAGCGGTGCAGGAAGACTCCAGCAACGCCCCTGGTTATGCTGGTCTGGCTGATACCTATCTGCTGCTGGGCGGCTATGGCGTAATGCCGCAGCAGGAAGCTGTGCCGCTGGCGGAAATGGCCGCTCGCCAGGCGCTGCAAATTGATCCAACTCTAGCCGAAGCTCATACCGCCTTGGGCAAGATTGCGGAAAACTATCGTTGGGATTGGGCCACCGCCGATACAGAATACCAGCGCGCCCTGAAACTCGATCCCAACTACGCCCTCGGCCATCATTGGTATGCGGAATACCTGGCATCGGTGGGACGGCTGCCGGAGGCGATCGGGGAGATGCGCCGGGCCGAGGAACTGGATCCCATGTCGCCCATCGTGTATTCCGACGCTGGCAAGATTTACTGGTTTGCCCGTGACAACCGCCAAGCGCTGGAACAGGACCGCAAAGCGCTGGCCTTGGATCCCCGCTTCACCCTGGCCCATGTGAACGTCGGCTTGGCCTTGCTGGCGCAGGGTTCGCCGCAGCAGGCGATTGCCGAACTGGAGAACGCCAGGAAGTGGGACGATACCCCGCTGACACTCTCTGTCCTAGGTTATTGCTACGCCACAGCCGGGCAAAAGATGCAGGCCGAGGGTGTGCTTCGTCAATTGAGCCGTCTCTCTGATCACGACGCTCTCGATCCTTCTTTTTTCGGGCGCATCTATATCGCTCTGGGAGACAAGGACCGGGCCTTTACCTGGCTGGAGGCGGAGTACACCATACATTCGGCGGCGCTGAATCGCATCAAAGTAAGCCCGATATACGATCCCTTGCGTTCCGATCCACGCTTTAACGACCTGCTTCGGCGCATGCGGCTTAACTGAGGAAGGTGAATGGCCCCTATGCGCCTGGTATGCGCAGAAGATGGTCCTAAACCTCGACCCCGTGAGTCTTGAACCTATCACTGCGGTACCACACCCGGGTCGGCCGGCTCTTCAACGGGAATGCCGCCGGCGGAACCTTTGGGATGTTTTGCCGGATGGCGTGGCGAAGAGGGGTGCTGCCATTTGCCGGCACGGTAACGGTTGCGGCGCTCCACGTCGTACTCCTTGGGCAATGGCGGCAGCTTGCGGAGAGCGCCCCGCAGCTGGCGGGCTTCGCTGAGAACGATTTCCGGGCGCCCGTCATAAGCCTTGATTTCCCCGTGGATCTGAATTTCCTTGCCCGCAAGCTGGCGCACATCGCCTACGTGGCGCAGGTCACGTGCAAAAACCACCACGGTAAAAGGACAGGTGCGGTAGTCGGCGCAGAAATTCAGAAACGTGGTGCCGCTCGGCCCTTCGCTTACTGCGAAGACTCTGCCCGCAACGCAGGCTGAATCCCCAATGTGCTGAGCAGCGCGCTGAATGGGAATGCATTCAGCGCCGGCGCAAGCCACAAGCAGGAGGAGACAAGCGATGTGGGCGGAGATCGTCATGCGACCTCCTCTGCCATCATTTTAAGGCGGGAAAGAGCGCGCAGGCGGTGGCGCTAGCCGGCTCGCCGCCGCCTGAGTTCTGTTTTGGAACCGATGAGCTGGAGCTATTTGTACGACTTGATGGCTGCCGTCTCGTCATCCTTTACATCGAAGACGGTATACAGCTTGGTGATCTGCAGCAGGTCGTGGACCTTCTTGGTCAGGTTCAGCAGTTTCAGTTCGCCGCCCTGGTTGCGGACGGTGGTGAAGGCGCTGACCAGCTCGCCGATCCCGGAGCTGTCAATGTAATTGACTTCGCCGAGGTTCAGCAGAAT
>DASSQB010000590.1:0-3682 GCA_035702725.1 Terriglobales bacterium
GACTAAAATTAACGGCCCGCGGACGAAGCTAACGATGAGAAACGAACGATGCGGCCCATTTCGGATGGCCCATGGCTCCTCCCTAATCAGGTACAATTTCAAGAGTCATGCCCACGCGCGACGACATCATGGAGCGGCTGCGCTTCTGCTACGACCCGGAGATCCCGCTGAATATTGTGGACCTTGGGCTTATCTACGGAGTTCAGGTCGAGGAAGGCGATGTCGTCATTGAGATGACCCTGACCGCTCCGGGGTGCCCCTCGCACAACGAAATCAGTCACGACATCCGGACCACCATCCTCAACATGCCGGGCGTAAACACGGTTAAAGTGAATGTGGTCTGGGACCCGCCCTGGAACCCCAGCCGAATCAGTCAGGAAGGCCGGGAAAAACTCGGCATAGAAGCCTGAACAGCAATTCACCACAGAGACACAGAGGCACAGAGAAGGCCAGAAGAATTTTTGTTTTTTTTGGCCGTGTGTAGCTGTGACTAATGCTCAGCCTCTGGCAGCGATTCAAGGACCGGAGCTGAGGGTGGTGTTCCCTTACCTCCGGTGCAATCCCGCGTGTATTTTTCCAGCTGATCGTGGTCGGCATCGAGAAACCAAACCGTCCGGCCGCCATAACTGGCAAGGAGCTGGCAGTTTTCTTCCCTACTCCGCTCTCGCGCCCAAACCACCTGGGCGCGTCGCAGGTCGGCGCGGTTCTCAACCCACTCTTCGTAAAAATCATGGCCGGGCCCATAGTGGACGATGACCAACTGCCTTCCCGGCAGAGACTCCAACTTTTTCTGCAGGGCCCCCCTTTGCTCCGCCCAATGCTCCAGCGGGCCGGGAGGGCCCGCCGCACCCGCCGCCGCGATGGCCAGAACCAGCGGCGGCAGGCCAAGCGCGAGAATTTTCCCGGGAGCGCGGGTTCCGAGCGTCCACTCCCAACTCTGGCGAGTCGCTTGCACGATGAGAAAGAAAGCCAAGGGGACCACGGGGGCGATGTAGTGAGAATGAAAGCGCCAGGTCTCCAGCACCAGCCCCACAGCTACCAGCGCCAGAGCGGCAAGCGCAACACGTTCCCAGAAGTCCGGGAAGAAAAGTAGGAGCAGCGCCGCCTGCAGCAGCAACATTAAAAGCAAGACAGCGATCCAGACCGGATTGGGCGATGGCCAGAACAAGAACCGCATCACCGCCAGCGCCTGCACCACAGCAAACGCAATCACCTGCAGAAGCCGGGTGTTGACGGACCAGCGGTCTGCCCAGACCAGGATGAGAAGAGGCAGGGAGAGCGCGGCGCCAAAGGCAAACTGCCAGAAGCCGAGGAGCTTGCTGGCCATAAACGCGAGGCGATAGAAGCCGTGGGCCCAGCGCCAGGCGGCCAGCGTATCCACCGCCGCCGCCGTCATGGCCGCATCCTGCAGCTGAGGCCAGGGCCGCAGCCGCTGAAAGATGAAGCTGGGCACGGCATCGTATTGCCGCTCGTAAACCTGGTAGGGCAGCTGCCAAGGACTGTTGGTCACGCGCTGGTTGTAGGCCAGCGTCAGAAGGGCCCCCAGCAGCAAGACAGGGACTGCCGGCAACAGCACTTCGGTGGCGAAGCGGAGCCGGTCGTTCTGATTTCGCCACAGATAGACTAGCAACGCCGCGCCTGCAGGGACCGCCGTCAGCAATCCTTCGAATGGGCGCGTATTGGCCAAAATCACCAGACCCAGGGCCAGCCAAACCGTGGAGGCAAGCTGGCTCCAACGCCTCTGTTCCTTCGCAACTCGCCGCACTCCGCCATAAAGCAAGGCTCCCCCGAGAGCGGCCACCATCCCTCCCCAGTAGCTTTGGGCCCAATGTCCAAACCACGCCAGTTGAAGCGTGGCCAGCAGGGCGCCGTAGAGGGCCCAGGTCTCTCCAACCCACGCCTGCAGCATCCAGCAGAGAGCAGCGCAAGCAAGCGCCGAACTGAGCCAGATGCCAACCAGCGGATTGCCCGCCACGCGCTGCCCAATGGCCAGAAACAGCCCCTGCCCGGTTGGATATTTTGACTGATAGCTGGGGCGAACCAGCACTTCAGGAGTTTCGAAATGTTGCCACTGCGCCGGGGTAGGATTGGTCATCCGCCCGGAAGCGAATGTATCGCCAGCCAATAAGTAGCTGAACTCGTCTGGGACGACGGGCAGCGGCGGCTTGCGCAAACTGACCAGAGCATCGCCAGCGAAGGCCAGCAAGCCGATGAACAGAATTGCCCAGTTCCGGCGGCGTCCTAAGGCGCGAAATGCGGGGAGGATCCGCAACCGACCCTCCACTAAAGAGCGAATCGGTGACCAAGGCAGCAGGAAGGACGCCAGCAACAGCACGAGCCCTGCCAGTACGCTGGCGAGTTGAACTGGATTAAGGTTTATACCTGCCATGCCTGACGCCGTTTAGTCTCTGCATGTTAGCAGTTCCGGAACTCTGGTTTCCGAAACACGGGCATCCTGACCGCTGGGGGGTGGCATCGCAGCTTTCAGCTAAATAGCCGCGCGCCGTCGTCTGGAAGGAAATAACCCCACGCCCAGGTTCGGAGAGTGGCCATCGTAACCGTCGCTAACTGGCCGCAAGCTCCGGCAGCACTGGCAAGAACTCCGGCGTGAGTTTAGAGCAGCGCCATGGTTGTCGAACGCCAGCCCGGCGGCACCCGCCTTCTTGATGTGCTGGACCGAGTACTGGACAAGGGCATCGTGATTGATGCCTGGATACGGTTTCAGTTGGTGGGCCTTGACCTGATCACCATTGACGCCCGCATTGTGGTGGCTTCCATAGAAACCTACCTGAATTACGCGGAGTCGCTGCGATATGGCGGCCACCCGGCGCTGCCGGAACTTGTTTTTCCTCAGCCCACGATTACATCCAGAACTCTCGGCCGCAGAAGCATTCCACGCAAAACGGCTTGAACAGTGCTCAGGCGACTTCCTCGCGGATAGCGGGGACGGGCTCGCGCTTTGCCGGGCACACGTGCAGGTTCTCCGCAAAGGCCAGCAGCTTGAGATCGGTGGCGGCTATGGTGTGCTGGCAGTGTACACAGGTAGATATGGTCAGGTGATGGTTTGGACCCGGCCGGCGCATGAAGCCCAGCGCCTTATCTGCGAGGGTCAGATAATTGTCGACAAATTCCTGGAGTTCTCCGGGTTCCTCAGCTGTCGGGCTGGGTAAGGCGGCTGGGGGGACAGTCTCTGCTCTACCAGTTTGGAAGTGTTTCTTTTTCGGCAAAATGAGCACCTGCTGCGCGGTTGGCGCGCCGCGACATGCAGTCCAGGCCCTATGGCCGCATAGAAGCTAATCCCTGACCCGGGTTACACACCAGGCAAGCAAGATGCAGGAGACACTCCGGGAGATGTCCAAGCACCCCGGCAGCAGGACGCTCGGCCAGCGGCGCTCGCGCCTACAGCCCTTCGTTCCAGAGACGAACATATAGGTTTCTACCTTGAGCAGACCCCAGACGTGGTCGTGGTCGAGGCCAACAATGGCCAGACGCACTTTACCTTCGGCAGCATGGGCGAACGGCAGAGCAATCAATAACAAAACAGCAGCTGTCAGCAGCCCTTTCTTCAAGGCGCACCTCCGCAGCAACAATCGAAACCGAAACATATGCTCTTCAGCCTAAACGGGTTACGGCTTTCGAAACAAGACGAACTTTTTTGTTGTGTTTGTCTTTTGTTCGGCTA
>DASSQB010000591.1:0-25260 GCA_035702725.1 Terriglobales bacterium
AACTTCGTATCAGGGCATGGCTTCAGCCATGCCGCATCGGTTAGCTAATTCAATTGTCATCCTGAACCGAGCGCGACTGAGCTTGCGTAAGGAGCGCGAGGCGAAGGACCTATGCATTTGCTACCGATGCAGCGGCGGAAGCTGCTTGTCAATTCTGATACCCTGTAACGTTTCTCCGCCGTTTGACTCCAACACCAGGAGAGCACGTGACACCTCGTAACGGCAGCAGTTCCTCCCCTTCCAGTCGCAGGTACTTTCTCCAAACCGCGGTTATTGGCGGCGTGGCGGTAGCCCTGGCCCCAACTCTCGCTCAGGGCCGGCAGAACTCCGCCCCGCAAGTTCCCGCATTTGAGTTGGACGAACTAACGATCCACGACCTGCAGCAGGGCATGAGTTCGGGCAAATTTACTGCTCGCTCATTGGCGGAGAAGTACCTGGCCCGCATAGACGCGCTAGACAAGCGCACCATCAACTCCATTATCGAACTCAATCCCGACGCGCTGGCCATTGCCCAGCAGCTCGACCGCGAGCGCAAGGCCAAAGGGCCGCGCGGCCCCCTGCATGGCATCCCCGTGCTGATCAAGGACAACATTGGTACCCATGACCGCATGATGACCACTGCCGGCTCCCTGGCTATGCTGGGGTCGGTACCGCCCCGCGACTCCTTCGTGGCGCAAAAACTCCGGGAAGCTGGCGCCGTTATCCTGGGCAAGACCAACCTCAGCGAGTGGGCTAATTTCCGCTCCACCCATTCCACCAGTGGCTGGAGCGGCCGCGGCGGGCAGACTAATAATCCCTACGCCCTCAACCGCAACCCTTGCGGCTCCAGTTCCGGTTCCGGCGCCGCTGTGTCCGCCAATCTGTGCGCCATTGCCATCGGAACGGAAACCGACGGTTCCATCATCTGTCCCTCCAACGCCAATGGATGCGTTGGCATCAAGCCCACGGTGGGCTTGATCAGCCGTGCCGGCATCGTTCCTATCTCCCACAGCCAGGACACGGCGGGCCCGATGGCGCGCACCCTGACCGACGCCGCCCTCCTTTTGGGAGCACTGGCCGGTGTGGATGCCAACGATTCAGCCACCGCCGCCAGCAGCGGTAACGCACACTCGGATTACACGCGATACCTCGATCCCAAAGGCCTGCGCGGTGCCCGCCTGGGGGTAGTGCGGAAGGCTTTTGGCTTCGATCCCGCAGTAGATCGCATTTTGGAGGAAGCCCTGGCCGAAATGAAGCGCCAGGGCGCGGAACTGGTTGACTCTGCCGATCCACCCACCTGGGGCAAGTGGCGCGAACAGGAAAACGAAATATTGCTCTACGAATTTAAGGCCGATCTGAACTCATATCTCGCCGGCCTGGGTCCGCAAGCCCCGATTCACACCCTGGA
The DNA here is from genome assembly GCA_035702725.1 of Terriglobales bacterium. Lineage (GTDB taxonomy): Bacteria > Acidobacteriota > Terriglobia > Terriglobales > Acidobacteriaceae > JAICWP01. The sequence continues at coordinate 1,388 of DASSQB010000591.1, forward strand.
GGAAGCCATTAAGTTCAACGATTCCCACGCCAGGCAGGAAATGCCCTACTTCGGACAGGAACTGTTCACTCAGGCGCAGGCCAAGGGCCCCCTGACCAGCAAGGAATACATGGATGCGCTCGAGGAGGCGCGCCGGCTGACCCGTAAAGAAGGGATTGACGCCATCATGGACCAGCACAAATTGGACGCGCTGGTAGCCCCCAGCGGCGGCCCAGCCTGGCTCACGGACCTGGTAGACGGCGATTCCTTCGGCGGCGGCAGTTCCAGCGCGGCCGCTGTGGCCGGCTATCCCGGCATCACCGTGCCCGCTGGCTTCATCTTCGGCCTGCCGGTGGGCATTTCCTTCTTCGGCCGGGCCTGGAGCGAGCCCACACTCATCCGAGTCGCCTATGCATTCGAGCAGGCCACCAAGGTGCGCAAGCCACCGCGCTTCCTGCCCACCGTGGACCTCAAGGTCTAATTGATGATTGAAGATTGACGAGTGAAAAACCAGCTAACCGCCAAGACGAAGAGGGTTTCAGTCATCATTCTTCAATCATCAATCTGCATTCCCGGAAGTTCCTCATTCGCCACTGCTTCCGGTTCTTCTCGCGGCTCGTTTTGTCCTCCTCGCGTGCTATAATTGCCGTAAGCTCTTGGCCGACTAACATCCTGTAAATGCAAGCATTTAGCTCCATTCCGCGGCGGGAGATAGCGGTTGCGGAGAACGCGGTTCCTGCGCCCGCAGAGTGCTCGGCTGTAAACAATGTTTCAGGGCTGAATGCTGACTGCTGAGTGCTGATTGTTATGGAGCTAGACAGCTAGGTGACGGCGTTTTGCGGGCGTGAGCGAAGCGGGAGCCCGCAGCCGTCATCCTGAGCGAAGCGAAGGATCCCTATGGCAGACGATCAAAATCCACAACTTCCCCTGGCCCCTCCTCCGGGCGACGGCGGCGCAGGCGGCGGACAGCCGCTCAACATCCAGCCCATCAACATTGAAGAGGAGATGCGGCGGTCATATCTCGACTACTCCATGTCGGTGATCATCGGCCGCGCCTTGCCCGATGTGAAAGACGGGCTCAAGCCGGTGCATCGCCGCCTCCTCTACCACATGTACGACATGGGCTTGCTGCACAACCGCAAGCACGTGAAGTGCGCCAAGGTGGTGGGCGAGTGCATGGGCCGCTTCCACCCCCACGGCGACGCCGCCCTTTACGACGCCCTGGTGCGTATGGCGCAGCCTTTTTCACTGCGCTACCCGCTGGTGGATGGACAGGGGAACTTCGGCTCCGTGGATGGCGATCCTCCCGCGGCCATGCGGTATACCGAGTGCCGTTTGGCTCGCATTGCCGAGGATCTGGTTGCCGACATTGATAAAGACACTGTGGACTTCGTCCCTAACTACGACGACACCACGGTGGAGCCGACGGTGCTGCCCAGTAAGATTCCCAACTTGCTGGTGAACGGCGCCAACGGCATCGCCGTCGGCATGGCGACCAACATCCCGCCCCACAATTTGACCGAGATCGTGGACGCAACCATCACCCTGGTAAACAATCCGGCCACGCCACTGGCGGAAATTCTGAAGTTCGTCAAAGGCCCGGACTTCCCCACCGCCGGCATCATCCACGGCCGCAGCGGCATTCACGAGGCCTACAAGACCGGTCGCGGCCGCTTCATGATGCGCGCCCGGGCCGCCATCGAGAACATCACCAAAGAGCGCCAGGCCATCATCGTCACCGAGATCCCCTATCAGGTCAACAAGGCGCGCCTCATCGAGCGCATCGCCGACTTGGTCAACAACAAGACGGTTGACGATGTGGGCGACATCCGCGACGAATCCGACCGCGAAGGCATGCGCATCGTGGTCGAACTGAAGCGCGGTGCTGAGCCCCAGATCGTGCTCAATCAGCTTTTCAAGCACACCCAGATGCAGGAGAGTTTCAGCATGATCTTCCTGGCCGTGGTCAACGGCCAGCCCCGCGAGATGGGCCTCATCCAGGCCATCCAGTACTTCATTGACCACCGCGTGGACGTGGTGCGCCGCCGCACCGCCTACCTGCTGGCCCGGGCGCAAGACCGCGAACACATCCTGGAAGGCTACAAGATCGCGCTCGACCACCTGGACAACGTGATCGTCATCATTCGCGGCAGCGCCAACCGTGCCGAGGCCCGCGACAATTTGGTCGCCTACTTCGCCGGCAAGAAGATTGACATCAATACCACCGGGCGCCGCCCGGCAATTGATCCCGAAAAACCGTTTACCGCCAAGCAGGCGGACGCCATCCTCGAACTGCAGTTGCACCGCCTGACCCGCCTCTCCATTGATGAAATCACCAACGAGTTGAAAGTGGTCCGCGAGCAGATTGCCGACTACCAGTCCATTCTGGGCTCGGAAAAGAAGCTGCGCGGCGTGATCGTGAAGGAACTGGAAGAGGTGAAGAAAAACTACGGCGACGAGCGCCGCACCGAAATCCAGGATGAAACCGCGGAAATTCAGCTCGAGGACCTGATCGCCGACGAGCAGGTAGCGGTCACCGTCAGCCACTCCGGCTACTTCAAGCGCACGCCCATCTCCACCTACCGCCAGCAACGGCGTGGCGGCACCGGGCGCACCGGCATGAAGACGCGCGACGAAGATTTCGTCGAGCATCTCTTCATCGCCTCCACCCACGCCTACATTTTGATTTTCACCAACACCGGCCGGGTTTACTGGCTCAAGGTGTACGAGGTTCCCGACGTCGGCGCCGCCGGCAAGGGCAAGCACATCGGCAACCTCGTGGCGCTGCAGCCCGGCGAAAGCGTGCGCGCCATGCTCGAATGCCGCGACCTGGAGGAAGAAGGCAAGCACGTCTTCTTCGCCACCCGCAATGGCACAGTCAAGAAGACGCCGCTCAAGGACTTCAGCAACGTCATGTCGCGCGGCATCATCGCCATCGGCATTGATAAGGACGATGAACTTGTGGCCGCCAATGTGACCGATGGCAACCAGATCATCTTCCTGGCCTCGCACGAAGGCCAGGCCATCCGCTTTGACGAAGAAGATGTCCGCCCCATGGGCCGTCCCGCCTACGGCGTGCGCGGCATGGACCTGGACAAGGACGACTACATTGTCGGCATGGCCGTTACGCCCAAGCCGGGCAAGGCGCCCGCTACTCCTACCGTGCAGCAGAAGGTGGAAGAAGTCGCGGGAACAAAGGGCAACGGTAAGGCTGAAGCCAAGGCCAAGAAGGCCGAAGCTGCCGAAGAGCATCCCAACCTGATTCTCTCCGTCACTGAGAACGGCTATGGCAAGCGTACCCAGGTAGACGAGTACCGCCTGCAGTCGCGCGGCGGCAAAGGCGTCATCAACGTCAAGACCACCGCCCGCAACGGCAAAGTGGTAGCCATCCTGCTGGTGAATGAGGAATCGGAAGCCATGCTCATCAGCCACTACGGCAAGATCATCCGCATTGACACGCGCCAGATCCGCGAGGCCGGCCGCTCCACCCAGGGCGTCCGCCTGCTGCAGCTCGAGCCCGGCGACAAGGTGGCCGCCTCCTGCGTCATCCAGGAGCACGAAGAGGAGGAAGGCACCCTGCTGCAATGAACAACTAAGTGTGTGGGGACGGGGCTTTGCCCCGTCCAGGGCGAGCGACAGCTCGCCTTATTTTGGGGCGCTGAGGTGAGGAGTATGTGGGGACAGGCGCCCTCCGGTGCCTTTCGGGGACAAGTGCCGCCTTACTGCGTGCGCTCATAGTGGATTGGCCACACGACCCTCCAGCTCTTGCCGCCATCCTCGGAGCGCTCCCAGCTCCAGTCGAGTTGATCGGGACCAATGTTCTTGAATACCATGCGCTGCAGGATTTTTTCCCCGTTCCGCCCGGTGGCTTCACGGGACAAAGTCATCCGCCCATTACTGAACTCTCCAACAAAATCGAGGTACCCGCCTTCGTTATCCACCCACGTCTGCTTCCATTTTCCCTGCCGCGCGTCAAAGAGGGAAAGGCTCCTTCCCCGCAAGTGCATCGCCTGCCCGCCGGAGAAGTTTTCCTCTACCACGCAGCCATCCAGGACCCGGCGGATGCTGTTGGTGCCGTGCTGCGGTTCACCCTTCGCTCCGGGCCAGGTCAGCTTCCATTCTCCCACCCAGAAATCAAGCTGCTTCTGCTCCGGTCGGGTGCAAGGATTGGTGGATTGTTGAGATGCAGCGGGAAGTACCAGCAGACAAGTGAAGATAACGCCCCTGACTACAGCGGTGGCTTTGCTCATTACACCCCCCACGCTTAGACGAATCCGGTCGGATTTGGATACCTGACCTGATTCTGGAGGGTGCCGGAATGCCTTCTACATAGTCCGGCTGAGCTGATCCACCAACTCCGCGGCCCGGCGCAGTTGCTCTATCCGATCGGCGGGCAGTTGGCTTAGCGTTGCGGCCAGGCTCTCCACCCTCCGCTTGCGGGCCGCCTGCAGCAGATCGGTTCCTTTGGCGGTAGCCTCCAGGCGCAGCCGCCGCCTGTCTTCTTTGGCGATATACCGGCGCACCAACCCAGCGCGCATCAGCCCGGCCACAATGCGGCTCATGGTGGGCGGGCGCACCTGCTCGGCGGCGGCCAGCTCACCCAGCGAGCGCGGCCCGCCAAAAACCAGCACCGAAAGCGCGGAAAGCTGCGCCGGCCCTACCCCGCTTTCCGTGTCCCGCGTCCTCACCCGCCGCAGCAGGTGGATGGCCGCGGAATGCAGCCGGTCGGCCACCGCCACCGGGTCGAGCTCCGGAATTTGCTTGCCTTTCTCCGGCTCCATCAATATAGTTAGCTATGCTAACTAATTTTCAGGGGCGCTGCAAGCCCCTCTAAAACCGGAGCGCACCATGACCCCAGCCGTCTTCGGGCTCTCGCAGATTGGTCAAATCGCCATCAACGTGCACGACACCGCCCGCGCGGTGGCCTTTTTCCGCGATCAACTGGGCATGAAGTTGCTGTTCAGCGCCGGCCAGTTGGCTTTTTTCGATGCCGGCGGCGTCCGCCTGATGCTCACACCGCCGGAGGGGCCGGAATTCGACCACCCTTCCTCCATCCTGTATTTCAAGGTGCCCGACATCAAGCAGGCGCACGCGACCCTCAGCCAGAGGGGCGTAAAGTTCGAAGACACGCCCCACCTGATCGCCCGCATGCCCGACCACGAGCTGTGGATGACCTTCTTCCGCGACTCGGAGAATAACCTGCTGGCCCTGATGAGCGAAGTCCGGTCGGCGTAAGAACACCACGGAGACACAGAGGCACGGAGAAGACCAAGAAATAAGTGATTCCTCTGTGTCTCCGTCCCTCCGTGGTGAGGTCCGTGTGCACCGTCCCCGCCCTTCGCGCAATCTAATCCTGTAGCGTAAAATTGTTGGTTTTGCGGTACGACGAAATCCTTACTAGTACGGAGCACTCCTTTGCCTGATAAGACCTACGATGTTGCCATCATCGGCAGCGGTCCGGCCGGATACACGGCCGCCATCCGCGCCGGCCAGTGGGGCCTGAGCGCAGCCCTCATCGAAAAAGACGCGCGCCTGGGCGGCACCTGCCTGCAGGTAGGCTGCATTCCCACCAAGGCGCTGCTGTTTAACGCCGAAGTTTACGACCACATAAAGTCAGCTGGGGAATTGGGCCTGGAGCTTTCCGGCGCCGCCAAGATCAACTGGCCTGTTATCCAGCAGCGCAAGGACAAAATCGTCACCAAGCACACCAAGGGTCTGGAATTCCTCATGCGCAAGAATAAGGTGGACGTCATCTCCGGCTACGGCCGCCTCACCGGCCCGGCGCAGAACGGCATCCTCAGCGTGGAAGTGTCCAGCGCGGGCGGAGAGAACAAATCCATAAAGGCCAAAAACGTGATCGTGGCCACTGGCTCCTCAGCGCGCATGCTGCCCGGTCTGGAGCCCGACTCGCGCGTGCTCACCAACATCGAAATCCTTGCCATCAAGGACATTCCCAAGTCGCTCATCATCGTGGGCGCGGGCGCCGTTGGTGTGGAGTTCGCCTCCATCTACCGCTCCTTCGACGCCGAAGTTACCATCCTGGAAATGCTACCCCGCATGGTGCCGGTGGAAGATGAGGACGTCTCCAAAGAACTGGCCCGCGCCTACCGCAAACGCGGCATCAACTTCCACACCAGCGCCAAGGTGGAGAAGGTGGAGAAGACCAAGACCGGCGTGGCTGTCACCTTCACGGCTGATGGCAAGCAGCAGAAGCTGGAGGCGGAGAAAATCCTGATCGCCGTCGGCCGCAAGCCCAACACGGAAAACGTTGGCCTGGAGAAGGTGCCCGGAATCCAGGTCGAGCGCGGCTTCATCAAGGTAAATGAATGGATGCAGACCGGCGAGCCCGGCATCTACGCTGTGGGCGACATCGTCATGGGCCTGCCGCAACTGGCGCACTCCGGCATGATGGAAGGCATTGTGGCCGTGGCCACCATTGCCGGCAAGCCGGCCAAGCCCGTGGACCCGCTGAAAATTCCCAACTGTACCTACTGCGAGCCCCAGATCGGCAGCGTGGGCCTGAGCGAAGCCAAGGCCAGGGAGCGCGGCATCGAGGTGAAGATTGGGAAGTTTCCCTTCACCGCCAACTCCAAGGCCAGCATCGTGGGCAAACACGAAGGCTTCATCAAGGTAGTGGCTGACGCCAAGTACGAGCAGATTCTGGGCGTTCACATCATCGGGCCCTCGGCCACCGACCTCATCGCCGAGTCGGTCGCCGCCATGGAGCTCGAAGCCACGGCCAAGGACCTGATGTGGACCATTCACCCGCATCCAACTTTGTCGGAGGCCATGGGCGATGCCGCCAGCAGCGTGGAGAATCTGTCCATCAACATTTAGGGGGAAGCAGGCATGGATTAGAACACCAGCAATCAGCACTCAGCTGTCAGCATTCAGCCCATGGAGTGCTGTCCACAGGTACGGGGTCGCGGAAGACATGGCACTTGCTGGAAATATTAGAATTGAATTTGAATCCGCGTTCATCCGCGGCGGTGAATTTTGATTTCTGTCGTCCAACTCGGCACCGTTGACTACGCCATCGGCCTCCGCCTGCAGCAATCGCTGGTGGACCTGCGAAAAGCCGGCCAGGTGGGCGACGTTCTTCTTCTGCTAGAGCACCCTCCAGTCATCACCCTGGGCCGCAACGCCCGGCGCGAGAACCTGCTGGCTTCGCCGGAGTTGCTGACGCGCAAGGGCGTGGAGTTGTTCGACTGCGACCGTGGCGGCGACATCACGTTCCACGGGCCGGGGCAGTTGGTGGGCTATCCCATCTTTGACCTGCGCGCCTTCCAGCCCCGCATTGGTGCTGTGGAGTTCGTGCGCCGTCTCGAAGAGACGCTGATTGGCACCTGCGCCGACTTTGGCGTTGCCTGTGAACGCGTCAAGGGCCTGACCGGCGTCTGGACCAGCAAGGAACGTGTAGGCACAGGGCTTCGCCCCGTGCAGGCCGGGTCAGAGACCCAGCCCCACACAGGCCAACAACAGGCCAAGATCGCCGCCATTGGCGTACACATCTCCCGCGGCGTCACTTCGCACGGCTTTGCCCTCAACGTAAACACGGATCTCGACTACTTTCAGCTCATCGTGCCCTGTGGAATCGTGAGCAAGCCGGTCACATCACTGGTCCAGGAAACCGGAGCACAGATGAATCTTGATGACGTCGCCCGTTCCGTAGCCGGGCATTTTGCCCAGGCCTTTGCCAGCGATGTACAGTGGGTGGACACTCTGGACGCGCTGCTGGGGCACAAAGTGGGGGTGCCCATGAAGCCCCCAGCTGAGTTGCGCAAATTGCGTGGCGAAGAAGAGATATTTCGCGCGTAAGCTTCCGGTTCGAGAGGCGGACTTATTTCTTGATGTCATCCCGAGCGAGCCCGAGCCGAGCGCAGCGACGTGAGGGCGAGTCGAGGGACCTTGCGCTCCGCGCGTAGGCGCGCGACGAAAGTAGCCCGCCACTTCAGTGGCGGGAAGTGGGGCATGATTCGAGGTGAGTCCCGTAGGGACGACTGATATCCGCGGCGACGGTCATTCCATGTCGAAAAAACGTTCCAGGTCAAAGAATTCATCGCCTAATGGTCGCCGCGCCCAGGGCACGAAAGCCTCACCCAACGGCAACCTCTCTGCCGAGCGCTCCTACACCATTCCCGACTACCGCCTGGAACGCTTCGACTGCGTCGTTCGCCAGGTGACAACCGGCGAGGGCGTGCGCTACGAAGTTACCGGCGACCTGAGCGCGCCGGTTCCGCCCATTCGCGAATCGAAATACCTGAAGCCCTCGCAGTGCGTCGAGATCTACCGCTGGATGCTGCTCAATCGCAAGATGGAGCAGGCCTTGGAGAATCTCTACAAGCAGGGCAAGGTGGTGGGCGGGGTCTACTTTGGCCTCGGCCAGGAGGCCTGCTCCTGCGCCTCCGCCTACGCGCTGCGCCCGGAGGACTGGCTGGCGCCCATGATTCGCAATCAGGGTTCGCTGCTGGTGCGCGGCTTCTCCGCCCGCGACGTGATGATGCAGTACATGGCCAAGGCCGGCTCACCCACCTTCGGCAAGGACGCATCTTCCCACTTCGGCGATCGGCGAGAGCGCAACGTGTGCGCTCCCATCTCTACCCTGGGCGACCTGATTCCGGTGATGGCGGGCGTGGCGCTGGGCGCGCGCTTGCAGGGCCGCAACATCGTCGCCCTCACCTACATTGGCGATGGCGGCCAGTCTACCGGCGTCACTTACGAAGGCCTGAACTTTGCCGCTGTGCAGAAGCTGGGCCTGGTCCTGATTGTCGAGAACAACTTGTGGGGCTACTCCACGCCCTCCGACATGCAGTTCCGCGTGAAGGACCTGGCCGAGCGGGCCATTGCTTATGGCATACCCGGCGTGATTGTGGACGGCACTGACGCCTGCCAGGTCTACGACGTAGTGCACGAGGCCTGCGAGCGCGCACGCCGCGGCGAAGGCCCAACCCTTATCGAAGCCAAGATGATGCGCATGAAGGGCCACGCCATTCACGACGCCGCCGAGTACGTGCCCAAGCCGCTGTTCGAGTATTGGCGCAAGCGCGATCCCATCGCCCGCCTGGAGAACTTTCTGCTGGAAAAGAAGTGGCTGAGCGCTAAGCAGAACGAAGAGTTGATCGCCGGCGTGGATCGCGAACTTGAGGCCGACCGCGAGTTTGCCGTCAACTCGCCCATGCCCGAGCCGGAGAAGACGCCGCAGAACGTTTACTGCGAGGGCTGCCACGAAATCAAACCGAAGTATGGTGTGCCCAAGGCGCGGGCGGGCAGAGGCAGAGTGTCGCCCAGGCAGAGCGAGGCGGCCGTGCATCTGCGGTAAGTAAAGCATTCAGCACTCAGCCGTCAGCATTCAGCCCGCGGGGTTGTGGCGAATGGAATGGATTTCTCGTTCAATACCGAATGCCAGCCGCTGCGACTGAATGCTGAGTGCTGACTGCTGAGTGCTATTTATGGCCACCACCACCTATCTCGAAGCTATCCGCCAGGGCATCTGGGAGGAAATGGAGCGCGACCCCGCCGTCTTCTGCCTGGGCGAGGACATCGGCATCTACGGCGGCGCCTTCAAGGTGACAGACGGCTTCATCGAACGCTTCGGTCCCGAGCGCGTCATTGACACGCCTATTGCCGAATCCGCCATCGTGGGCGCAGCCTTTGGCGCCTCCCTCACCGGACTGCGCCCCGTTGCCGAGTTCCAGTTCATGGACTTCATCGGCTGCGCCTTCAACCAGATCACCAACATGCTGGCCAAGGCGCATTACCGCTGGGGCGCGCCCGCTCCGGTGGTGATCCGCGGGCCTAGCGGCGGGGGTGTGCATGGCGGCCCGTTCCACTCGCAGAACCCGGAAATGTACTTCGTTCACACCCCCGGGCTGAAAGTGGTCTGCCCAGGCACGGCCTATGACGCCAAGGGGCTCATCAAGTCCGCCATTCGCGACAACAACCCGGTCATCTTCTTCGAACACAAAATGCTCTACCGGCGCATTAAGGAGGACCTGCCAGCCGAGGACTACACCGTGCCTATCGGCAAGGCGCGCGTCGCGCGGCAAGGCCGCGACCTGAGCATCATCACCTATGCTGCCATGCTGCATGTGGCTTTGGAAGCGGCAGAGATTCTGGCGAAAGAAGGCGTCGACATCGAAATTCTGGACCTGCGCACGCTTTTGCCGCTCGACCACGAAGCCATCGCCACCACCGTGCGCCACACAAACAAAGTGATTATCCTGCACGAGGACACGCGCACCGGAGGCATTGCCGGCGAAGTCTCGGCCGTGATCAACGAGGAAGTCTTCGACGAACTGGACGGGCCTATCGTGCGCATCACCGCCCGCGATACGCCCGTGCCCTTCTCGCCGCCCCTCGAAGATTACTTTCTGCCTAAGGTTGCGGACGTAGTTCGCGAGGCCCGCCGCCTGAAGTCGTACTGACGTAACCTTTGGACTCGGTCGCGCTCTACTAAAGAATGCCGTTCTCGGGAGGGGGCATGCGCAACTTTATTTTTGGAGTGATTGTTGTAATCCTGGTCATCGTGGTGGGCGGGTTGTTGTACACGCTTACCGGCTTTGTCAATACCAACTCCGACCAGTCTCCTGGTCCTGCCGAGACCTGGCTGGCCTCCCACGCCATGGATGCCTCCATGGAAAAGCATGCTCCCCACATGCAGAGTCCCATTCCCGCCACCGATGCCAATCTGATTGACGGCATGAAGTTCTACACCATGAATTGCGCCCTCTGCCATGGCACCGTGACCAAGCAGCCGAGCGATGTGGGGCGCGCCCACTACCCGCCCGCCCCTCAACTCATCCTTCAGCCTCTCGACGATCCCGAGTGGCACATCTTCTTCGCCATCAAGCACGGCGTGCGCTGGACCGGCATGCCCGCCTGGGGCAAGGTAGCCAACGATGAGTACATCTGGAAGACCAGCATGTTCCTTAGCCGCGTAAATCAGTTGCCGCCGGCAGTGAAGGCCGCCATCGGTAAATAAGTCTGATCTGGCGTGTTGTTTCTGGAATTGTCATCCTGAGGCAGCGCGAGCCGTGCATGAACTTCCTGCCCTGAGCCTGCCGCAGGCACCTGCCCTGACCTGCCCAAGGGATAGGTCGTGACTCTTTAATGTTGTGGATTATTGTTCCGCAAAGTCCTATGGAAGGACTTGCCTCTAAGCGGACTTACCGTGGAAGCGCAACGCTGCGACTCAGCACCACAACTATGATTGTCATCCTGAGGCAGCGCGAGCGTGCTTGCACGGCGAGCGCAACGAAGGACCTGCTTTTTCGCGGCGAAACTAACTTTATTAATGAACCCTTCGTGCCCTTTGTGGTGAAAAGCTTTCACGCCCGCAAGATCGGCCTGGTCAGGCACGTTGGCCCGCCCCCGCCATTAATCCCGATTTCACTCGCCGCAAATGTTCGCACCTCGAATCCTGCCTCCCGTAAACCCTCGTTCGTACGCTCATTTTCCGCGATGGCCAGCAAGCGCTTATCTCCGAGCGCCAGTACATTGCAGGCCAGCGTATCCCGTTCCGCTGCCTCAATCTCCACAAACCGGAGCCCGCGTTCGCAAAGCAGTTGTACCGTCTCTGCCGCCAGCCAGGGCATATCTACTAGCACCGTGCTCTCATCCAGCATGCTCATCAGCGACATCAGGTGCAGGCAGCAGCCTGGACCGCCTCCGTGCGGCAGCGGCGCCCTCAGCACTTCCACGCCTTGCTGTCCTAGCAGCGCACGTAATTGCTCAATCCCGGCCCTATTGGTGCGATAACCCTGCCCCACCAGCACTGTCTCATGGTCTAGCCAGACCATGTCTCCGGCTTCCACCGTTCCCGGCGGACGAATCTCTCCTGCCACCGGAATTCCAAGCTGCCTGTAAAACTCACGATGCCGTGCCGGCTCGCCGCCGCGGGCTGCCTTGCCCATGTTGAGGCAAATCGCCCCATGGTCGGTCATGAAGGAAGCATCGTGTGCGTAAACCGCATCCAACGACAGCCCGCTCCCGTCCAGCTCGACAACCTCCACTCCAGCTTCTTCCAGCACTCGCCGCAGCTCCTCATGTTGCGCTCCCGCTACCGCGAAATTGACGGGATGCAGATACCCCAGCTCCCGCCACCTCTCCCCGTCTGCCTCCCAGCCTGCCGCCTTCGGTGTGCACACCGCCACCCGCCGCAGGGGCGCAACCATGCTCTGCCCACCATAGCTGCCTTGTTTCGCCATAGCCGCTTTGTACCACAGCAGCTACTCTTACGCAGGTAGCTCGATCCCCTCGTTGAAAAAACTTGACCTGGGAAAAAGAGTTTGGTGACGCCGGCGCCCTCGCCCGCGAGAACAAAATGCGCTTCACACTTGGCGCGCCTGCCAGCTTCTGGGGCACAGCCCGCAAACCTGCATAGCTCCTGAGCTTTCACGGGTTTTTCGCATCCTTTTCCACAAAACTGTTGAAAAAACTCTCATCCACCGGCATATCACTCGCGAAAAAGCTCTGGAAAATCGAGGACGAAAAAGAAGAATGGGGAAGAAAATCGGGAACTGGGAACTGAAATAGAAAGGGCTGCAGCCTTGGTTATGCTCCATCTGCCAGCTCCTGCGAGGGAGCCGACCGCGTGGATACATGCACCGCCGCAGCCCCTGGTGCGATTTCCGCTCTCGCGGACCCAAACCCCAACTGCTCCTCGCAGAGCCGTCAGTTTTTTCGGGTTTGGCTGCCCTGCCGGTCACCCGGCTGAGCACTTCGCCCGGCTTACTTCGGACTGGCCCGTTTTATTTTGCCAACCCTTTCAGCCATCGACGCACGCGAAAATAAAGGCTCGGCTACAGCCTGTCAATGCCCGGTTTTGGTGCAATTGTGGAAATCCTGCGGAAAAACCCCGTACCCCGACCTGGCACCCGCCTCCGCTTTTCCCGTTCTGGTACTCAAATTCAGCGCTGTTCAGCAGGATTGTCTTCCACTGCTGTCTGGCCGCGCTAGCATGTCCTAGGGCCACAAAACGGCGCGTTCCCCGCCGACCTCCGCGCAGGTTGCTGCTGTGAGGTGTAGTTATGGCGCAGGTTGAGCCGCGACCAGTGCAACCCGTCCCTGCCGTGCCTTCCCTGACCGGCTTGACGGTCAGCCGCTTTCGCATCGGAGAGCGGTTGGGCGGCGGCGGGATGGGTGAAGTGTATCGCGCCCGCGATACCAAACTGGGGCGTACTGTTGCCCTCAAGCGCATGGCTCCTGCCTTGCGCGACGATCCCGCCGCCCGCCGCCGCTTCCTTGGCGAAGCTGTCCGCACCTCCCGCCTGAATGACCCCCACATCGCTGCCCTCTATGACGTCCTCGAACAGGGCCGGGACATTCTCCTGGTCATGGAATACATCGAAGGTCAAACCTTGCGCCAGCGCCTTCGCCAACCGCTCACCTTGGAGCAATTCCTGGAGATTGCCGTGCAGTGTGCCCAGGCCCTGGTCGCCGCTCACGTGCACGGCATCATTCACGGCGATATCAAGCCGGAAAACATCATGCTCACCCCCTCTGGCCAGGTGAAGGTGCTGGATCTCGGCCTCGCCCGGCACCTGCCGAGCTCCGACCGCAGTTCCACTATGGATCGCTTTACCTCTCTCGCCGGAACTCCCGCTTACATGGCCCCTGAGCTCCTGCGCGAGGAAATTCCTGACGGCCGGGCCGACCTGTTTTCCCTCGGCGTCGTGTTTTATGAAGCTCTTGCCGGCAGGAATCCTTTTATGGCCGCTACCTTCATGGAGACCGGCGAGCGAATCCTGCATCACGATCCTCAACCGCTTTCGTCCTTCAATTCCCACTTTCCCCCGGCCCTGCAGGATATCGTTTCCCGCCTTTTAGCCAAGGACCGGCGCCAGCGTTTTTCCTCTGCCGCGGAACTGGTGTTCGCTCTGCAAGCCCTCCAGGGTCCCTCGCACACTACCAGCGTGCGCCTGACGCCCGGCTTTTCTGCTCGCCCCCGCCGGCCCATCTACGTCAGCCTGCTCGCCCTCTTGGCCCTGCTGGCCCTTGCCGCCGCCATGCGTCCGCCGCCTCTCTCCCGCTGGCTTCGTCCCGCTGTCTTGCAGCCGCGCAGCTCGGTGCTCATCGCCGATTTCGATAATCCCGGCCATGAGCCTGTGCCCGAGCAGGCCCTGCGGGAGGCTCTCACCATCTCCTTGCAGCAGTCCCGCTACCTCAACGTCTTTCCCCGGTCCCGCATTTACGAAGCCCTGCAGCGCATGCAGCGCCGCGAGGCCACCCGCATTGATGAAAACTTGGCCCGCGAAATCTGCCGCCGGGAAAACGTCCCTCTGCTCCTCGCCGGCAGTATCACTCGCGTGGATGATTCTTTCCAGATTGGCCTGCGTGCCGTTGACCCCGCCAGCGACCAGGTGCTTTTCGCTGAGCAAGCTCGCTTCGTCCGCCAGGCCGACACCTTCGCCCAGATGGATGCCCTGGCTTCCCGCGTCCGCTCCCATCTGGGTGAATCGCTCTCCGGCATCCGCAACTCTAGCCGCCCCCTGGCCCAGGTAACCACCCAATCCATGCAGGCGCTTGAGCTTTATTCCCAGGCCGTTGATGCTTTTGCCCGTGGCCGCTTTGAAGATGCGCCTCCCCTGTTACGTGCTGCTATTACCCTCGACCCCAGCTTCGCCATGGCCCATCTCCGCCTCGGTGAGTACTACGGTTGGGTGGTCGGCAAGAATGCCAAAACCATGGACGAGATGAGTCGCGCCTACGACCTCCGCCAGACTGTAACCGAACGAGAACGCCTGTGGATTGAAGCCGATTACTACGAGAACCATGAGGATTATGAGAGTTCGGCCGGCTCCTTGCGCGCTCTCGTCGGCCTCTACCCGGACGACTTCGACGCTCACTCCCAGCTCGGCCTTGAGTATTTGAACCTGCTCCAGTTCCCTTCAGCAATTTCTGAATTCCGTCGCGCTCTGCAGCTCAACCCCGACTCCGTTCTCCTTTATGGCAGGCTGGTGCTCACCCTGTCGCGCAACAATCAACCCCGCGATGCCATCCGCTCGGCCGAAGAAGCGAAGTCGCGTGGCCTGCAGTCGGCTTACCTGCATTGGGGACTCGGCCTCGCTTACCTCAACCTCGGCGACGTCGCCCAGGCTCGCAAGGAATTTCTGCTTCTCGGCCAAAGCTCCGACGCCGACCGCGAGCTTGGCCCGCTTTACCTGGCCGTCGCCGACTTGTTCGAAGGCAAGCTGCGGAACGCCACTCTGCAACTGGCTTCGCAACTCTCCGCGCCTTCTGGCCGCGGCCTTTATCCTCTCCGCGCTTTCCTGCTCGGTCGCACTTACCTCGTGCTGGGCGATAATCAGGCAGCCGCCCGCCAGGCCCGCTCCATTCTTGCCCTTTCTGACTCCGATCTGCAGACCAATAACATCGCCGACGCCGGCCTGCTTTATGCCCGGTCCGGGAACCTTGAGCTAGCCCGCGCTGTCCTCCGCCGCCTCGACGCCTCACGACGGCAGGCGCCCACCGCCTGGAATGTTTGCAGTTACTACAGTCAGAAAGGCGAAATCGCTTTGGCCACCGGCGAGCCGCGTCAGGCCCTCGGCTTTTTTCAGCTCGCCCTCGCCCGCTTTCCTGATCCCGCTCTGCACTTCGTTTTGGCCCGCTCCTGGCAGCAGCTGCATTCTCCCAGCAATGCCGCACAGGAGTGGGAACTCTTTCTTGCCGCTCAGGGAGATGTCCTTCAGAGCGGCTTTCCCCCTGACCTGGTGGTGGCTCACTTTGAGCTTGCCCGGCTTTATCGCCAGTTGGGCAACCAGCAACAAGCCCGAGCCCATTACCAGGCTGTCCTCCACCTGTGGGCTCACGCCGACGACCTGCCCATGGCTCGCCTCGCCGCCCGTGAACTCCCACCACTGACCGCTAACTGATTTTCAGTTAGAAACTACGAGGTGACTTATGTCTCTCACCAATATTGATGGTCAACCGATTCCCAACCCCAATACCTATACTGCGGTCGGCGCCCTGTGCATCGACGCTATCCTGCGCAGGGAATTGTTTCATTCGCAAACACCAGGCATTCAGGACGTCCTCCTTAACCTCCCCGAAACCGAATTTCAGACCTTCATGAGTCTGGCTTCTAAAGGCCCTGGCAACCCGCCCGAAAGCGACTATGCCGCCGTCGGTATGTTCTACTGCCGCAAGCCGCCTTGCCCCTTTGCCATCCCCAACATTGAAACTGTGCTGGGCGCGGCGATACTCGACGACGGATTCCGAGCGGCTTGGTTCAACGACCCTCACCAGGCTCACGTCGACTACGGCTTCGACCTCACCGAGAATGAGGACGTTATAATCGTGACTCACTTGGGGCAATACAAGAAACCACTTAGGGAAAAAATTGAGGTGCTGGGGGGCAAGCTGAAGGCAATCCTCGGCCTCAGGCCCCTGGTCACCACCTCGGCAGTAGCCATGAAGGCCACAGTAGCAGCCTGATTTGCAGAGACTGCTTGGAACGAAAAACTGAATGGGCCGGCGGTTACCCGCCGCCCATTTTTTTCTTTCTGTATCCTGAGGAAGCGTGCTGCGCTCGCACGGTCAGCGCGACCGGAGGACCTGCTTTTTCAGAACCCGAGAACCCCTTGTGGCGCGGGCGCTTTCGCCCCCGACCTCGGTGCTCTCTGGTTCTTTGCGGTGAGAAAGAGGAAAAAGGAAGGAACCTACACCAGCACTTCCGGCACTTCCATCTGCCCTTTGCGGAAGGCAGCCACAAATGCCTCCACCACCTGCGGATCGAAATCGCTGCCCGCGCCCTTCATAATTGTTTCTTTGGCGTCGAACGGCGACATCGCTTTGCGGTACGGCCGGTCGCTGGTCAGCGAATCGTAAACGTCGGCCACGGAAAGTATCCGCGCTTCCAGCGGAATGTTCTCCCCTTGCGTCGGGTGGTATCCCGAGCCATCGAACTTGTCGTGATGCGCCAGGATGATCGGAATCAGCCGCGAAAGCGAACCCCCCACCGGCTCCAACATGTCAATCCCGTAGTCCACGTGCCGCCGCATCTCACTTGATTCGTCCGCCGTCAGCCGCGACGCCTTGTGCAGAATGTCCCGGCTCACTTCCAGTTTCCCCAGGTCGTGCAGCAGTGCCGCCGCTCTCACATCCTCGACCCGGTCCGTCGACAGCCCTAACTGCGCGGCAATGCGCGCCGCGTACACCGACACTCGGTAGGAGTGGTTCTGCGTGTATTTGTCCTTGGAAATGAACTGGCTCAGAATGAGCAGAATTCCGTGATACGTACGCCGCAGCTCTTTCACATGGGCTTCTTTCTTTTCGTAGAGCGTGCCCATGGTGTACGCCGTGATCAGCAGAATCCCGCCCCACACCGTGATCTCAAACCACTTGTCATAGTTCGCGAGGGTTATATTTGTGCGCCGGAATAGCGCCGGATTGAAATACGTCACCAGTACTACCAGAAATACGCTCGCCAGCGCGGTCAGGGTCGCGTGACGACGCCCGTAGATGTAAGCGGAAAACAGCGTGGGTAGGCTGTAAAGCCCCAGCACCATGTGGTGCCCGTCGAGCAGCAGATTGCTCAGGCCCGCCAGCACAAACAGCGAGAGCACTAGCCACAGCTCCCGGTTTACTTCTTCCAGGCGCCGCCGCAATCCCGCGGTTCGCGAACTTCGGCTCTCTCCGCCGCTGCCTCTCACTGCTGGCCACGGCAGCGCCGATTCCATTGTCTGTTTTACAGAATCCAGCTCCACATCGCTACCTCTCCCCCCACAACTCCTGACTCAGCGAAGAGGGCGTTTGCAGGTTCGTACAGCGGGAGGAACCGTTGTTCATCGTAGGTCACCGCCCCTACCCTGCCAAATTACCTCGGTAATCCCCAAATGCTTACGGGCAGGCCAATCCGCCCGCCGAACTGGCCTGCCCGCAGCCAGTTAGCTCACTGCCTTGGGCTTTGCCCACGCCGAGGCGTTCAGGCACTGCACCGTCCCGTCAACGATTTTCCCCAAGCCCTCCCGGAACTTGCCCTCGTCTACGATGTCCCGGTTGGCAATGGATTCCGTCATGGACAGAGCCGTTCCCACAAACGACAATGCTGCTTCTTTCTTCTCTGACCCCGTCCGGCTGCCGAACAGTCCCTCTATCCCCTGTACTACCGCCGGCACAAATGCTATCCCTCGCAACAGCTTCGACAGAAAATTCACAATAATTCCTCCTTTATCATCTACTCGGCACCGCAAGCGTCATCTCATCCACTCTGCACAGCCAATCTCTTGTTTCAACTACTCCATATAGAGAATGTCACCGGAGCGAAGTCGGACGATTCGCTTTCGAATCGTTTGGCGCAGTCGAAGGACCTTGCGTTCCGCTAATCCTGCCGCTGCCGTCCCAGGCAGTTCTCTGGCACCCGCATTTCCTTGCTGATCACATCAGAATGACAGCGCAGCTTGGAGCGTATATGCCGTCGCATGCATCTTGCATCGCAGGCGCCGCCGCGGGGCCGCCTACCGAACCCGGACATTGTGCTGAGCATGCAATAAGAGAAATGTCATCCTGAGCGAGCGCGACCCGAGCTTGCGAGGGACGTCTGAAGCAAAGGACCTATGCATTGGAAGAAAACGCCTTCCGGTAGGAAGGCGTCATGCAGAGCGGCTTCAGCCGCAAAGCATCTCGCGTGCCCTGCTGAAGGCCCTGCCCTTGCCACCTGCGAGAGCCTGTCCTGAGCTTCTGCCATGGGCAGCGCCGCTACCGATGCACCCTCAAATAATCAATCCCTACGTGCAACAGCGTGATTACCGTCGCCACAAACGCACTTATTCCTCCCACACGGTTCACGAACTGCTCATGCCTTTCCACCCGGTCTTCCAGCTCTTTCAGTTTCCCTGGATGTCCGTTCCCTACAAGCCAGCGCATTTGCGCCTTCAGCTGCGACAAATCTTCCAGCACCTTTTGTTCGTCTTCCTTCGTGTCCTTTGTGGTGAAGAATAGAAGGCAGTGAAAAAGCAAAGGGCACGCCGGTTAGCGTGCCCTTTGCCTTGTGAGGTTCTAGATTACGAATTACTACTTCAGAATATCAAATTCGGTTCTTATTTCGTGACTTCCTGCTTGGACCGTTTTTGCCATCCTGTGAATCACTTGCCGCCTCTACCCCCCTTGACAGCTCCCGTTGCCGCAAAAAACCTTCGACGCTTTGGACGTACACATCCGCAAAGTCCACTACCGGCCGCCTCCCCTGGATCACCTGCATGGCCTCGTCCGTCTCCCAGCCCATCGCTCCCAGCAGGGCCAGCGTCATCATTGCCGCCCGGTGTACTCCCGCGGCGCAATGGATGTAGAGCTTGCCCCCGTTCTCGCTCAGTGCTGCCTGCCCGAACTCCACTCCCCTCTCGAACAGCTCCGGCGGCTTGGGCTGGAAATCGTCATCTGTCCCATTCCACAGCACCTCAATCCCATACGGCCGCGCCAGCTCGGTGTCATCGAACTCGATCTGCATGTCAATGATGTGCGTCACTCCGCTGCGCGCCACCGTCTGCATGTTGCTGTCGCTCCATATGGCCGCGCCCAGCGCAATCCGCTCTGTTACCCACGTCATGTCCATTACGTTAGGTTCGCCCCTTCCCCTTTGCCGCAGAAATAACTCTATCAGGATGATTCTACGGCACCGGTGTTTGCTTCACTTCCTCCGTTCAGTACCTTCGTAATTTCTTCTTCCGTGGGATGATCGGGAATTCCCAACTGCCGCAGCAGATACCGCGCCAGCGTGTCGTCCCCTTCTTCCTCCGCTTGCGGCGGTGGGAAGATCGCCAGAAACTCGAAGACCAGCTTCGCCGCCTGGCAGTTACCTTTTTTCGCCAGCGCGGTCAGGGCTTTTGCGATGTCACTGACCGCCGGACACATTACCGCCACCGCCCGCTTCCTCACCTCCCTCATCTTCGGCTCGGCTTTTTTCTTCCGGAGCGACTTCTTCCCCTTCTCCTCACCCGATTGCTTTTCGTCTTCTGTGTTGTTTGTACTCTCTGTCATGTCCTGTGTCTTTTCGCTTGCCGTGAAATTTTCGTGTGT
Source organism: Terriglobales bacterium (assembly GCA_035702725.1). GTDB lineage: Bacteria > Acidobacteriota > Terriglobia > Terriglobales > Acidobacteriaceae > JAICWP01. The sequence goes on from DASSQB010000591.1 coordinate 21,380, forward strand.
TGTGAACCCAGCCCAAACACCCTGCCCTGAGCTTGTCGAAGGCGCGAAACTGCAGCCGAAGCTGAACATCAGCGAAGCTGAGCCCAGAGCGTAGCCGAACGGCCAGCGACGAGTGCAGCGAGGGAGCGCGCTCGCAGGACAAAAGTACTCTTATGTACCCGTCCTGCTTGGCACACCTGAAGGCGTGCCTGATACGAACACTTCCAGCTTAGCAACTCTCATCGCTATTCTGTGTCATTCCCTCCGGGCGTGATTCTTCTGCTGCCAACAACTTGCGCCTCGGCGCCTCTTGACAGCGTTTCACAGCAGCCGCGCCTCCAGCAGTATCTCGCTCAGCCGGTCCAGCGCCTCGGGAACGTGCCGCGAGATGGTGCGCCGCGCGCAGCCCAGCAGCCGCGACGCCTCCTCCTGCGAGTAGCCCTGCAGCACCACCCACACCAGCACCTCCTGCGAAAACACGTCCAGCTTCTCCAGACAACGCTCCACGTCATGCACGAAGATCACCGCATCTTCGAAGCTCACGTTCTGCCGCCGGGTGAAGCGGGTGCGGAATACTTCCCGTCCCAGCACTGAAGGTAGCCGCCCGATTTCCAGCGAAAACCGTAAATAGCGCTGCAGCAAGGCCGCGGTCCGCTGCCGGTAGATCCATAGCCCGGGATCGAGGTTGCAGGCCGGCGCCCCACCTCTGGCGGATTTCTGCAAAGGGTGGGAATGCTTCCGGCTCATCTGCACCCGCTGCCAGATGCGTACCGTGGGAACGACCTCACAGCTGGTCATAGGCAGCTTCCTGAACCAGGACCGGCTCCGCGCTCACCGCGAATTGCGCGCTCTCGTGGGCTTCTCTGTCTGCGAGTTGCCTCGTGGCTACCACGTACTCCAGCGGCACTAGCTCCGTGCCCGGTTCCCGGTGCTGCTTTCTCATCTTGCGCCGCAGCGGGCCCGACCCGCCCCGCCGCCGGTTATCGCGCGGCCGTGGCGGAATGTCCTCCAGAAAGCGGGCGCAGGCTGCGCAGTAACACTCCTCGCTGCCCCGCCGCCGTAGCCATAATCCCCCACATTGCTCGCAATACTTCAACTCCAGCCCTACCGACGTATCTGCCTGGGATGTCATGATTGCCTCCAAATAAAAATGCCCTGTCGCGGTTTCGTCCGTGTGGGGCAAAACCTGACAGGGCTCGTTTTGCTTACGATGACCTGTTTGCTTTATTTATTTGTAGCCAGGAAGCCCGCTCCGCTGCGGCTCCGCTATCTCACCTCGCTGACCGGTTCTGCGAGCATGCTGCCCGCCTGGTCCCGGCGCCGGAAGTATCCTTCTTCGTAACCCGACTTCAGAATGCGCCCGTTCTGCACCACCACGCTCAACCGCCCGGTAAAGCGCAGCGCCTGCAGCAGCCGTTCCATGGATGCGGACAGCACCTCCGCTTCCTGCACCTTGCGGCGAAAGAGCACAAACACCTCCTCCTCCGTGGGTGCTTCTCCGCTTTTCATGAGTCCGTACCTGCATTATGTAATTAAGTATTATGCCTATTTTTGACTATAGCTCTGAGAATCCTTCGGTCAAGGTATATATCTGCTTTGCCAGCCGCAGCTTGCGAAATTCATATCTCGAAGCTATATGCAATAGCTATAGGATATTTCTGGCGCCACTTAATGGTTGCGGCGCCAGTGGGGGCCGCATTCGGAGGCGCCCCGTGGACTTTCACAGCCTGCAGGAAAATTTACGCCAGCTGCTCTTGCGCCGGATTCGCGACGGCCAGCTTAGCGGCCTGCAACTGGCCCGCCAGGCCGGTTTCCAGCAGCCCCATATATCCAATTTTTTAAATTTGAAACGAGGTTTCAGCCTCGAGGCCCTGGACCGCGTGCTTGCTGTCCAGCACATCTCTGTGCTGGACCTGCTGGACCAGGAGGAACTTGGCCGCCACGCCAGTATTGTGCCGCCCACCCGTGATGAGTTCGAAAATGTCGTCCTGGTGGAGGCCGCCCAGGGTACCTTTCTGCCCCGCTTCACCCGCGACCAGGTGAAAGACACGTTTAAGGTCGGCAAAAGCTTTCTACGGCGGTTGCGTCCGGGCATGGAGGGCGACCGTTCCCGCTGGCAGCGCTTCATCTTCCTGAGAGCCAGTGCCCGCGAAGGCATGAGCATGTACCCGCGCCTGCTGCCCGGCGCTTGCGTGCTGGTGGACCGCCACTACAACTCGCTGCTCCCCTACCGCCCCACCGAACGCAATATGTACGCCGTGATGCATGTCGGCCATTGCTACTGCCGCTACGCTGAGCAAAAAGAGGCTTACCTCATGTTGTACCCAGAGAATCATAGCTACCCCGCTCATCCCGTACCCCTGGCCGGCAAATCCCCTTCCGACTTCATCGTGGGCCGCATCTGCTCCGTCCAGATCGAAACCTGACCTCATTTGAAATTTCTATCGCTGTTATCAACTTTTCCGATGACCGCCCAGCGCCGCCCGGCGCTAAACTGAAAAGGCAAACCACCACTCTGTGAGGTCATATGTCGGAACTGGAAAATCGCCTGAACCGCATCCTTGAGGAACACCAACATGAAAGCGGTTTGCACATGATCGGCGGCCGCCACAAATTGCTCGACCGCCTCGTGCGCTTCTGCGAGCAGGAACTGCGGCCGGAGTGGCTGGAGGAGCCAGGCTCCCAGGAAAACTCCATGGGCCGCACCGCCTGAGGCGCGCAGGCCTCGTCCACTCCGCTACTTGCGAAATTCGAGCCCGCTGGCCGCATACCGCGCTGGCGGGCTTCTTGCTTTAAGCGTCTTACCCGAGTATCTGGACGAGGAATGACGTTCCAGGTACCCGGGCTCGCCAACTTTTCTTCCGACGGCCGTAAATCAGGAGCATGATGGTTGGCGCACGCCTGCAAACCGGCCCTGGGTAATGCCAAACCCTCGAATCCAGCCAGGAGGGCAAATGCGATTCCTGTTCGCCGCCGCCATTCTAAGCCTCGCCATCACTTTAGCCGGCGCTCCCTCTGCCGAGGCGCCCGCCGGGTTCGACGGCCAAAGCAACGGCCTGGTGGACCAGGCCACGCACCAGGCCGACCAGGCCAAGTTTGACGAAGTGGAAGGCATCAGCGATGGCCTGGGCCCGCTTTACAACGCGCAATCCTGCCGCGAGTGCCACCAGAACCCGGCCTCGGGCGGCAATAGCCAGGTCGCCGAGCTGCGCGTGGGGCACGAAGGCCCGGACCACCGTTTCGAGAACGCCAACATACCCATCGCCGGCGGCACCGTGACCATTGCCGGCCGCACCCTGGTGAACGACCGCGCCATCTGTCCTAACGCGGCCTTCCCCACTACGGAAATCCAGGAGCGGGTGCCCGACACGGAGAATATCCGCACCACGCGCCTGGCCCTCAGCGTTCTGGGCGATGGTTTTGTGGAGTCGGTTGCCGACCAGACCCTGGTGGACCTTGCCCAGAAGGAATGCAAAGCCAGTCATCACAAGATGTGCGGCCAGGTGATTTATGTTCCCGTCCTGGAAGCGCCCGGGCAAACCGGGGTGGGCCGTTTCGGCTGGAAGGACCAGCATGCCAGCCTGGTCTCCTTTTCCGGTGACGCTTACCTGAACGAGATGGGGATCACCACGCGCCTTTTTCCGGATGAGGTCACTAAGCTGTGCAACACCGCCCCCGAGCCTAACGACAAGCCGGACGCGGATGGCCTGGACGATCTGGACCATTTTGCTCGCTTCATTCGCGCCACCAAGGTGCCGGCGCGCGACGCGCAAATGGCAGCCACGCCCGAGGCGCAGCGTGGCTCGCAGCTGTTCAGCAAGATCGGCTGTGCCGCCTGCCACGCGCCTTCGCTGACCACCGCGCCCGCGGGCAGCAAAGTAGATGGCGGCGCCTTCACGGTC
>DASSQB010000592.1:0-6525 GCA_035702725.1 Terriglobales bacterium
ACCTCGCTGATGTACCTGGAGCCGGTGCCGAACAGGCCCGCCAGGCCGCCGGTTGCCACCACTTTGGTCTCGCTGCCCATTTCCTTCAGCAGCAGTTCGATAATGCCATCCACCAGCGCGAGGTAGCCGTAGTACAAGCCGGACTGGATGCTGCCCACGGTGTTGGTACCGATCACGCGTTCCGGTTTGCGAATATCAATTCGCGGCAGGCGGGCGGTGCGCGAGAACAGCGCCTCCGCTGAAATGCCGATGCCGGGGCAAATCACGCCACCCAGGTACTCGCCCTTGGCCGAGACCGCGTCGAAGGTGGTAGCGGTGCCGAAATCCACCACCACGCACGGCCCGCCGTACTTGTCCAGGGCGGCGACGCCGTTGGCGATGCGGTCGGCGCCCACCTCGGCGGGATTCTCATACTGCACCGGCATTCCGGTGCGCACACCCGGCTCCAGGAACAGCGGTTTCGTGCGGAAATACCGCTCGCTGACCTCGCGCAGCGTGCTATCCATGGAAGGAACCACGGAGGCGATTACGATGCCCTGGATGGACTTGGGCTCGATATCGGCCGCAGCAAACAGATTGCGGAAAAGCACGCCATATTCGTCCACCGTCTGCGTCCAGTTAGTAGCCACGCGCCAGTGCGCGACCAGGCGCTCGTATTTCGCCGCCTCGCCGTTCGCACTTTCGCTGCGGGCGAACACGCCCAGCACCGTGTTGGTGTTGCCGACATCGAGAACAAACAGCATAGCTGTTTAAGATTTCGCGTCCAGCGCTTGCACGCCCCCGGAAAGCACCGTGCGCAGCCCGTTGCGCGTTTCTACCTGCAAAAAGCCGCGCGCGTCCAGGCCGGCGGTGACGCCCTCATAGCCTCCATCTTCTTCTACGCGCACGCGGCGGCCCTGAGCGTAGGACGAACCCTCCTGGAAACGGCGCAGCACTGACTCGCGACCGCCCGGCCCCGGCTTCAGCAAAGCGCGATACTCGCGGTCGAGCGATTTTAACAAAGCCGCGGCCAGGTCTACCCGCGACCACGACGTGCCCGTCTCCATGCGCAACGAAGTTGCCAGATCGCGGAGCTCAGCGGGAAAACTCGGCTGATTTACATTGATCCCGACGCCTACCACCATGTGGCGCACGCGCGTGGCTTCCGCGGTCAATTCCGCCAGAATGCCCACGAATTTCTTGCCGTTCAGCAGCAGATCGTTCGGCCAGCGCAGGTCAAGTTGCGGCGTGGCGCCCGCTTTTTCATCGCCCGCGGGCTGGCGCGCCAGCAACTGCTCCACGGCAGTGCAGGCGGCCAAGCCCGTTGCCAGCGTGATAACCAGCACGTCGGCCGGCGAAAGCGCCGGACGCAGCAGCACCGAACAATAAATCCCCTGCGAGCGCGCCGAATGCCAGCCGTGGGTGCCGCGTCCGCGTCCCGCCACCTGCTCCTCGGCCACAAAAACGCTGCCTTCGGGCGCGCCCGTCGCGGCAGCTTCCATGGCGGTGACATTAGTAGAGCCGATCTTGAAGTAGTGGTGAATATCGTTACCAAAAATAGTTCCGCGCAGCATCGGGGCCAGCGTTTCCCCCAGCAGCAGGTCGGGAACTTTGCGCAGGCGGTAGCCGGTGGCGGAGTGACCGGCAATATCCACGCCCAGCCCGCGCAGTTGCTGTACCAGTCGCCAAACTTCAGAGCGCGTGGTGCCGATCTCCTGGGCAATTTTGGTTCCGCTGACCACCACGGTGGCATGGTCCATCAGCAGGCGCACTATGCGGCTCAGCCGCGCGTCGGTAGGGGGATGAGGTGCCGCTGCCGTGGAGACCCGAATTTTGCCGGTGCGCCTGATGCCGCAATTATGAGGGAGAGGGCGGTGAAATCAAAATACATTGCGGTGGCGGAGCGGCCACTTCTTTTCCGCAGATCAACGCTGATTGGCGCTGATTCTAAAATGAATTGATCCGCCTTCATCCGTGTGAATCCGCGGCGATGAAGTTTGCTGCTGCCGAACAAGCCGTCCCGCGGGCTAAGGCACGCGCGCCGCACCTTCCCCGCTGACAACTGACCACCGGTTTTACGCCGGACTGACCCGCAGGCTCATGTCCACGGCCGGGGCAGAGTGCGTGAGTTGGCCGACGGAAATATAGTCCACCCCGGTTTCCGCATAGGCGCGCACGTTTTCCAGGGTGATGCCGCCCGAGCACTCCAGGTTCATGCGCCGGGTGTGCCGGGCCACCCGCTCCACCGCCTGGCGCACATCCTCTACCTTCATATGATCGAGGAGCACCGCTTCGGCGCCGTGCTGCAGGGCTTCCTCCAGTTCAGCAAGGGAACGCACTTCCGTCTCCACCGGCTGCTCGCCACGGCGGTTTCGCAGCGCGTGCTCCAGTGCCGGCGCAATGCCCCCGGCCAGGGCGATGTGATTGTGCTTGATGAGCACGCCGTCGGAGAGGTCCAGCCGGTGGTTCATGCCGCCGCCGCAGCGCACCGCGTACTTGTCCAACGCCCGCAGCCCGGGGATGGTTTTGCGCGTGTCTAGAATGTGCGCTTTGGTGCCGGCCACCGCGTCCACAAACTTGCGCGTGAGCGTGGCGATGCCGCTCAGCCGCTGCATCAGGTTCAGGATCACGCGCTCGCAGGAAAGAATCACGCGGGCGTTGTGGCGGATGACCGCCACTGCCTGCCCGCGGTGCAGGCGCACACCGTCAAAAATCTCCGGGTGACTGGTGACATCTGGATGCGAGGTCACGGTGCCGTCCAGGTCGGCAAACACTTCCAGGATTCGGCCGGCGCAGCCCAGTCCGGCCAGCACGCAATCCTGCTTGGCAATAATAGTGGCAGCGGCGCGCTGGTGGGGATCAATGCAGGCGTAGGTGGTGGCATCGCGCGTCGCCCGGTCTTCGAGCAGTGCGTTCTGAATGACGGCGGTTATGCGTCGGCTAGTCCAGTCCAAGGGCAGTGGTCAGTGGCCAGTTGCCAGTTAAACCATTTCACCGCAGAGACGCAGAGGTCGCAAAGAAATACAAATATAAATGAATTGAAACCCTCGGCGTACTCCGCGTCTCGGCGGTGGAAAGAATTACCGCAAATGATCTAAAGCCCGCTGAATCTTCTCCTGCAGCACTTCCAACTCTGCCAGCCGCTTGCGCAGGCCCTCCACGACGTGCGGGGGCGCCTTCTGCAGAAACGCATCGTTCTTCAGTTGGCGGCGTTTATTCTCCATTTCCCGCTCCACGCCTTCCAGTTCTTTCTGCAGGCGGGCGCGTTCCGCAGCCTCATCAATCTTCTGTTCATAGACCACCCGCACCTCAAAGCGCGACGTGGCGCGCACCCCGCCCGCCTTGGCCAACGAAGTCTCAACAAACTCCAAGTTTTCGACCGTGGCCAATCGCTCCACGGCACCGCGGTTATGCTCAATCATCTGGCGCACGCCGTCCACGGCATGCACCTGGATGGGCACGCGCTGGCGCGACTCCACTTTCAGTTCGGCGCGCAGATTGCGCACGCTCACGATCAGGTCCTGCAAAATCGCCATCTCCGTTTCCGCGTCCAGGTCGCGCTGGGCGGGGTCGGCCGCGGGATACTCGACCAGCGCAATGGATTTCACCGGCGGTTTGCCATGGTAAATGGCGTGCCAAATCTCCTCCGTGATAAACGGCATGAAGGGATGCAGCATGCGTAGCGCCCCTTCAAATATCCCCACAATGTTGCCGAAGGCGGCGCGCGCGGCGGCCTGGTCGCCGTTCTCCCCCGCCAGGCGCGGCTTCAGCAGTTCCACGTACCAGTCGCAGAACTCGCCCCAGAAGAAGTCATAAACGCGGTTGGCGGCCTCATCAAAGCGATAGGTTTCCAGCGCTTGGTTGAGCTCGGTGGCCACCGCATTGAAGCGCGAAAGAATCCACCGGTCTTCCAGCGTGGCCGCGTGGAACCCAGCAATACCTGTATGGGACCGGGGCTCTGCCCCGGTCTGGGCGGAGCGAAGCTCTGCCCCCACAAATTCCTGCAGCGACCACACCCCTGCCTGCTGCGCCCGGTCCACATTCATAAAGATGAAGCGGGCAGCATTCCAAATCTTGTTGGCAAACGCGCGGTAGCCCTCGGTGCGCTTGGGATTGAAGGCAATGTCGGTGCCCGGCGAAGCCATCGCCGCCAAGGTGAACCGCGTAGCGTCGGTGCCGTACTGCTCGATCACCTGAATGGGGTCGAGCACATTGCCCTTGGTCTTCGACATCTTCTGCCGCTCGGCATCGCGCACCAGCGCGTGAATGTAAACTTCGCGGAAGGGCACGCTGTCGTCCTTGCGCCCGCCGAACCCGCTGACCTGCTTGAGCGCCGGGTCCTGCCGGTGCCCGTCCATGAAGTGGCAGCCAAACATGACCATGCGCGCCACCCAGAAAAACAGAATCTCGTAGGCGGTGACCATCAGCGACGTGGGATAGAACACTTCCTGGTCGTGCGTCTTTTCCGGCCAGCCCAGCGTGGTAAAGGGCAACAGCCCGGAGGAGAACCAGGTGTCGAGCACATCGGTTTCCTGCTCCAGGCGCGTGCCCCCGCATTTTGGGCACTTCGTGGGCGTCTCGCGCGCCACTACGATCTCGCGGCACTTGGAATTCCCGCAGTACCACGCGGGAATGCGGTGCCCCCACCACAGCTGGCGCGAAATGCACCAGTCGTAGATATTGTTCATCCACTGCAGGAAAATGCGGCGGTAGTTGTCCGGCGTGAAGCGGATGCTGCCGTTCTCCACCACCTCAATCGCCCGCTGTGCCAGGCTGGGCGAGCCGTCGCGCCCCGCCTTGGTCATGGCCATGAACCACTGCGTGGAGAGCCGCGGCTCCACAATCGTCCCGCAGCGGTCGCACTTGCCGATGGGCACCACATAATCTTTTTCGCCTGCCAGCAGCCCCTGGGTGCGCAAATCGCGCAGCACCGCCTCGCGCGCCTCAAAGCGCTCCAGCCCGGCATAGGCGCCGGCGTTGTCGTTCATATAGCCACGCTCATCCATTACGTCAATTTGCGGCAGCTGGTGGCGCAGCCCCGCCTGGAAATCGTTGGCATCATGCGCCGGCGTGACCTTCACCGCGCCCGTGCCAAATTCAGGATTGGCCAGCTCGTCCAGAATGATGGGAATCTCGCGGTCCATCAGCGGCAGCAGCACCCTCTTGCCGTGCAGGTGCTTGTAGCGCTCGTCGGCCGCGTTCACCGCCACCGCCGTATCGCCCAGCATGGTCTCCGGGCGCGTGGTGGCCACGGTGATGAATTCCTTCTTCGCGCCCACCACCGGGTAGCGGATTTCGTAGAGCTTGCCCGGAGTCTCCTCGTGCTTCACCTCCAGGTCGGAGATGGCGGTGCCGCAGCGCGGACACCAGTTCACGATGTACTTGCCGCGATAGATCAGGCCCTCGTCGTAGAGGCGGACGAACACCTCGCGCACCGCCCGCGAAAGGTTTTCGTCCATGGTGAAGTACTCGCGGCTCCAGTCCACCGAGGCGCCCAGGCGCTTCATCTGGTCGAGGATGGCGCCGCCGTACTCCCGCCGCCACTCCCACACGCGCTCCACGAAGCCTTCGCGACCCAGGCTGTGGCGGTTCTTGCCCTCCTTGGCCAGTTGGCGCTCGACCATCATCTGCGTGGCGATGCCGGCGTGGTCGGTGCCCGGCAGCCACAGCGTGAGAAAGCCGCGCATGCGATGCCAGCGCACGATGATGTCCATCTGCGTCTGGTTGAGCATGTGCCCCATGTGCAGGCGCCCGGTGACGTTGGGAGGGGGGAGGAGGAGGGTGAATACCGGCTTTTGTGCTGTTGGCGAGCCGGGCGGCGGCGTGGGGACGGAGAAGAGCTTTTCCTTGACCCAGTACTCGGCCCAGCGCTTCTCGATCGCTCCGGGCTCGTAAGATTTGGACAGTTCGTGAGGCATCGCAGATCAGTGCTGGCTGCAATGGTCGCTCCGCAGGTCTCGGCATTCATGCCGGACACTGCACAGTCGCATGCAGACTCAGAGATGAAACTTCGATCTTACAGGTGGGAGAAAAGAGGGGTCAAACGAGAGGGGGTCGCGCGAGGCCTTAGCTGCGAGAAGTGAATTTTGCAGCGCGTTCGTTGGTACAGCTTTCGAAAACGAGAATCTTTCACTGTGCTTGGAAGGTCAGGAGACTGCGCTGGTGGCACCCCCCTCCCCCCAGTATCGGCGAAAGCCTTGCTGGGCGCGGGTTTCGCAAAAAGGGTGGCGCAAAATCTTGTTTTCAAAGAGCTTAGATACCAAAATCTAGACAACAAACGACTTATGCTGTCCCATTTCGATCTCTCGGAACTGTCACAGCCTCGACGATGATCGCGCAAATTCGATGGCGGGCGCAAGGTCAGATGTCACAAGGGCGCACTGGAAGCTGTGGAAATCGCTGAGGCCGGGCTGCCGCACTCGCGTACTTTTGTGGTGAGGAAAGACGTTAGGAAAGCGTCCCGTCTGTACCCATATTTCCCCCCTATTTTCCCAGACTTTCCAATATTTTTCCGTTGCCACATTCACGATTGTAATTTTCTCCTTG
>DASSQB010000593.1:0-14911 GCA_035702725.1 Terriglobales bacterium
GAAGTCGGGTCCCGGGGCAGAGACTCGGCAAACAACCGGTTCACCGTCTGCGGCTCCACGTCAGGAAAAACCCGCTTTTCTTCAATGTGGCCGAGGTAGTCAGAAAGCAAGTCAACAACCTGGTGCCCTAAATCACGAAACTCCTTTGCATCCATCTCTGGTTTCTCCTATGGTCCCCATCGTTCCGCTGACCTTATTCCGGCGACCAGATTATAGCGGCACATTTTCGATAGACGCCAGGATCCGCTGGCGGTTGCAATCTCCCCTTTTTTCTCAATTTCACCGGCGGATCAACACTGTGCCGCTGTCTGCTCTTTGCTTTCAATCGGCTGCATACTCACCAAACGCAGGCGCTCTAGAGGGCCCAGCCGTGCGGAAAATGGAATTCGGCTGGTAGATCGGGCGGTGAACCATGTTTACCGTTTCTATACCAGAGCCGAGATAAGCAATTGCACTTCAATGAAAGAGAGGTAAATCTTGTAGGTAAAAGCCCCACAAGATAGCGAGGTGTGTGGTGGATTTACGGAACACCCGGGACCTTTGGGCTACAACGCTACGGGTGCTCGTGGTTATCTGCCTTTTGCCGCCAACCGCCTTTGGCCATGGGCGGCATTCACCGGAAAATCCCACCCTGGTGTTGGGTTTACTTGGCGGGGCCTCTTTGTTTTGGCAATATGTCCGCTCCCGCACATCCAGATAGGAACGCTGTGGGTCTAACCGGGGCGAATTCGCGGCTGAGGCCCGTCCTCTACGCCATACTGCTTACCGGTTTACTGACGCTCCTGTTCTGGGATCGCGTTGTGGCCATGGTCCACTTGTGGATCATGGACGGCACGTATTCCCTGTTCGCACTGGTGCCGCTGGTGAGCCTGGCGGTCGCTTATTCCAGGCTGAAGGCTGGGGCTAGCACCGCACAGACTTCCAGGGCGGGGTTAATGGTAGCCGCCGCGGCCATTGCGACAACGGCTCTGCTAGACGCGATGCAGATCGGGTTTTCACTTACTCCTCTTCTGCTCGCCTTGACCCTGAGCGGAATCGTGCTCGGGCTTTATGGCAGGCAAACGCTTCGCACCCTGACTTTTCCCGTGTCGCTGCTGCTGCTGCTGATACCAGTGCCTCCACCCCTGCTGGCCAGCATTGACTTCCCTCTGCAGGTGATGTGCGCGAAGGTGACGGCGTTTGTTGTGAATCTGACAGGGTTTCACGTGCAGCGGGCCGGGACCATGATCCTGCTGGGCCCGGCCTCTCTGGCGGCGAATGTGGCGCCACCTTGCGACGGAGTTCGGTCCTCTCTGGCTATGCTCTTCCTGGCAACTATGTATGTGTACCTGCTCGCCGGGAGCTGGCGACAAAAAGCAGTGCTCTTGGTGTCGGCTGTCCCGCTGGCCTACCTGGGGAACTTCATCCGGCTGCTGGGCGACGTTTGCGCCGTTGCCAGTTTAGGCACGGGTTTTCTGAAATACGAGCAAGCGTGGGATTACATAACGGGCTTTCTCATTTTCCTGATACCCGTCACATTGCTGTTTTATCTGGCCAGGCTCTTAGGTTGTGATGAGTTTCGGCGAGGCAGCCGCAGCGGACCATTGCCGTCGCTCCCGCCTGTTGCGGCTGGGAACCGACAGGCACAGAGCTACGCGGTGCTGGCCCTGCTGCTGTTCTCGGGGATTGCAGCACAGCACCTTCTGAGGCCGAAGCCCAGTGGTCAGCCGCCAATATCGGGGAGCCAAGCATTGAAAGACTTTCCTTACAATATCGGCGATTACTCGGGGAAAGAAGCCTTTACGCCTGATTGCGAAGCGGCACGGTCGGCTTACGGCGGCACCGGAGTTGTCTGCCGGGAATATTCCAATCAGTCTGGCGCTCCGCTGGAGGTGTATATCGTACCAACTACAGTCGGGGTACATAGCCCTGACTACTGCCTGCGCGCAAGCGGGTGGATTGTCACCAACCGCCGGTCGGGGTCGCCTGGCAACTTGGGACAGCGCAAATTCACTGAGATAACTGCCGTCTCACCCTCTTCCAACCTGGCGGTGTGCTCCTATTACTGGAGAACGAAGGCGCAGTTGATCGGAGACGACAATCCGATTCAGCAGTGGATTAGGCATGTGAGCGCAGTCTTCAGCAGGCGAAGCGAGAATGGTCTGCTGGTGGAAGTTTGCGGCCAGCCCGCCAATGAACTGGAAACCAGCGCCACATCCTCCCAGATCGCGGAGTTTACCGCCGAGGCTGACCCCGCGGTGGCCAAATTGTTTGTCCAGGGAGGCGCGTCGGGCGGAAGCTCCAAGCCGGGCGCCCCTACCGAGCTTTCGCTCAGCAGGGGCACACAGCCGCCAGGGGGAAAGGCCATGACTACTTGGGCGAGACTTCGGGCGAGGCGGTCGCCGCCGAACTTTCCACGGCCGAAGCGGCAGGCTTCTCGGTTGCCGGCACAACCCTTACCGTCTGCAGAATGGAGTCCAGTCGGCTCATCACCAGGTCGGGGTTGAGCTCCCGGGCCATGCCATCCTTGTTAGCGGTTTTCACGCCCATTTCGATTTCATAGCAGGTTCCGTTTTCGAAAGAGACGTAATTGCGCACAACGGATGCCTCGCCGTGGCCGGCGCTGGAAGTCTCAATCCAGTGGAAGTCCTGTCCCTGAATGGAAACGGTGTCCAGTTTGGCGTCCTTTGCGGGGTTGAGGGTCTGCAGGCACTCTTGCTCGTTCAGGTTTTCGTTCAGGCTGAGAGTGAAGTAACCGCTCTCAAAGTCAGTGTCGGGATAAAAGCCCTGCGGGATCTCCACCCGAGCGAGGGTGAACTGCCCGTCGTGGCCGTCGGACCTGGGTTTCAGCGAAGAATCGCTGTTAGCCACGGCGCGCGCGCTGAGGAATGCGTACTGCCAGGGGTAGTGGAAGGAAACTCCGTAGTCGCGGCTGAGGAAGTTGCCGGACTTGACCGGATCCGACTTCTTCGGCTTCACGACTTCGGTAGAAGGTTGTGACACAACCGGCACAACGGTGGAAAGCGCCACCGGCTTTACGGTTGCGCTGGAAGAAACGGGCGAACTCGTCGCCTGCTTGCTCGGTTTGCTGGAGCAGGCAAGCGTTGCCACCAGGGCGGCGAGCGTGCCGAGCAGAATGGCTGCGCGGCGATTGCGAAAATTCTTGGTTGCTGGCTTCATGTTTGGTCCCCTCCTTGGGCCCGCCGAAGCAAGGGCAAAAGGAGGGCCAGAGAACAGCATGTTGATGGGACAGGATTTAGAGATTTGAAGCTAAGCAGCAGGTGTGGTCGGGAGCGTACAGCGTGGAAGCGAACACACGGTCGAGGCACGTGTCGAGGCCTGGTTGCCGGCATCAGAACAAAGCAGGTGCTTCGCTGTGCTCAGCATGACAATTCTAAAGGTAATTGCGGCGTCGGGGTCACACATCAAGGTGGGCTTCGCCCGCCCGCACGGGGCGGAGCCCCGTGCCCACACCACGCATAACGAACGTGCGGCAGTTATGACACGGCGTGTCGGCCAATACACGTTCGAGCGTAACACCTGAAATGTAAGTCCTTCCTCTTCAGCAATATGTGAACGGCAGTGGCGTTGCCACTTGTGCTGGCGAAGGTCAGCAGCGAGGTGGCGACAATGCGAGAGAACAGCCGGCGGCAACTGAAGAAAGCGGCGGAAAAGGTACTCATCTTTCTGAGTTTGATGGCGCTGATGATGGTGCCAGGGTCGTCGCAGACGATGCCGATGGCAGGGCCAGGCACGACGCCGGAGACGAAAGTGGCGGTCGGAGCCACGGCCACGCTGGGGACGAGGCGGTTCGTGCTGGTCAGCATTCCTGACCGCAAGCTGGCGCTGCTGCAAGACGGCAAGGTGGTGAAAATTTACCGCGTGGCGGTCGGGTCATCTGCCAGTCCCAGCCCGAGCGGCGAGTTTGCCATCGTCAACCGCATCACCAATCCCACCTACTACCACCCGCATGTGGTGATCCCCGCGAGCGAAGAGAGCCCCATCGGAACGCGCTGGGTGGGACTGAACCGCAAAGGATACGGAATCCATGGGACAAATGAGCCGCGCTCGATCGGGCGCGCGGCGTCGCACGGCTGCATCCGCATGAGCAATCGCGATATCGCGCAGTTCTTCAATCGGGTGCGGGTTGGCGACCTGGTGGAGATCCACGCCGAGCGCGATGCGGATACCGCGCGGGTGTTCGGAAGCGAAAAGGAAATGGTGCCGGCTTCGGCCGCGGCGCAACCGGCGGCCGGCCAGTAAGGGGGATCGTCATGGAGAACGCAATGATGGCGGTGTTTGCGGTGGCGGGAGTGGGATTCTCGGTGGCCATCGCGCTGCTGGTGGAAGAGGTGGTGGTGGGCGGGATGTTCCGGCTGATGTTCGCGCGCGCCCACGCGCAGAGGTCAGAACAGAGGCGGAGGGAGGAAGAGTATGTTGCTGATTAAGTATTTGCTGATGGCGGTTGGGATAGCGATGTTCGGGTCGGCGGCGGCAGTTCTGGGATATGACCTTTACCTGATGGCGATGGCGCGACGGATACTAGCGCAGTTGCAGCCGGGGCAGACAGCGCCAGAAGAGCGCGAATTGCGCTGGCGGGTGGGGGTGGCGCTGGTAGTTCTGGCTTGGGCGCCCATTTTGATTGCCATGAGCCTGGT
Source organism: Terriglobales bacterium (assembly GCA_035702725.1). Taxonomy (GTDB): domain Bacteria; phylum Acidobacteriota; class Terriglobia; order Terriglobales; family Acidobacteriaceae; genus JAICWP01. The sequence continues at coordinate 4,638 of DASSQB010000593.1, forward strand.
GGTTGTGCCGGCGGGCATGGGCGGAGTGCGCGTGAGCCAGGTTTCGGGGACACTGGCAGGAACGCTTTATCCCGGGGCGCACGTCGTGCGTCCACTCATTGATAAGGTGGTGTTGTTTGATACGCGTGATCAGCTGTTCACCACCGGAGACATGGAGGACCACGCGATAGCCGCTAAACCAGCCGCCGCCGTAGGTGCGCCCGAATTGATGAAGGTGCAGGCCAAGGAAGGACTGACGCTGGGGTTGGCCATCACAGTTCGTTATCGGCTGGATTCGAACCGGCTGGACTACATTCTCAACAATCTTCCGCAACCGGTGGAGAAGGGACTGGTGCCGCCGGTCGTGGCCAGCACGTGGCGCGAACTGGTGCCCAACTACACCGTGCGCGAAGTCTTTGCCAGCAAACGCGAGGAGGTGCGGCGGCGGGCGGCAGAGGCGATTACGCGCAAGCTGGAGACGGACGGAATCGTCGTGAAGGAGGTGATGCTGCGCGATATCCAGCTGCCGCCGGAGTATGCGAAGGGGCTGGAAGACCTGCTGCTGAAGGAGCAGCAGAACGATCGCATGGGAGTGGAGACGGAGATTCAGCAAAAGCAGGTGCGGATCGCGGAACTAGAAGCGGAGGCGACGAAGGCGCAGCAGGTGAAGCAAGCCGAAGGTCAGGCGCAGGTGCGGGTGTTGCAGGCCAAGGGCGAGGCTGATGCCATGAAGTACCTGCTGCCGCTGAAGAAGCAGCAGATCGAGCAGACGCGGTTAGAGTCGCAGGCACGCAAGGAAGCCACAGTACAGAGCGCGGAGGCAAACGCCCAGGCCAAGGTGATTGACAGCAAGGCGGAGATGGAGCGTCGCAAGCTGCTGGCTGAGGCGGAAGCGGACCGGATTCGCGTAACCGCGGCGGCGGATACGCAGCGCATGCAGAGCGAAGGCGCGGTGCTGAAGCAGAATCCGCTGCTCATCAACAAGATCATTGCGGAGAAGCTCTCCGATAAGCTGCAGATCATGGTGGTGCCCGCAGATGGGAAGTTTATGTTCGCAAACGACCTGCTGCGCGGGCTGAGCATGGGCAGCCACGCCGGGCCGGCGCCGGCGGATGATCCACCCAATCAGTAACACCACGCGGGGCGGTCCCAATGGCAGGAACGCCGGAGGGACCGCCCGCCGGTTCGCTAAAGGCCGAGGTGCCCAGCGAGGGAAGGGGGGAGGGGGAGCGTGGCAGCTTATAATTCGCAGTATCCCTACATGTTTCTGCGAAGCGGCAAGCCCCGGATGCTCGGCATGGCTCTAGGACTGCTCCTGATGGTGCCGGCGGCGGTGGGCGCCGATTGGGGTACGCCCGCCCGAGCGCTGGCGCAGAAGATCGCGGCGGTGACCGGGCCGGGAGCGGTGGCGCTGGAAGTCAACAACCGCTCGTCACTTCGGCCGGCCGAGGTGGAGCAGGCGCGCGGGGCGCTGATTGCCGAATTGGGGACGCTCGGTGTCCAAGCAGTTGAGAGCGGGCAGGCAGCAACCGTGCGCGTCACCTTTTCGGAAAATGCGCAGAGCTACTTGTGGATTGCGCAGGTGCGGCAGGGAGCGGGTGACGAGAAAGTGCTGATGGTTTCGGTTCCCGGCGCGCCCGCAACCGGCAGCTTCGGACAGAGTTCGCCGCTGAGCATTCACCGAACTTTGCTGCGGTCGCAGGACGCTCCCATCCTGGATGCTACCGTGCTGCCAGGCGGAAATCCGGAGCACCTGCTGGTGCTGAGTGCGGACCAAGTCACGCTGTTTAGCGGGCAGGGCGGGCAGTGGCGGCAGGAGCAGATCTTTTCTATTACGCACGCGCGTCCGTGGCCGCGCGACCTGCGCGGGCGCATTGTGTTCAACCGCGAGCACCTGTTCGACGTGTATTTGCCGGGAGTAGTGTGCCAGGCGGTGCTGAACTCACCGTTGAGCATGGACTGCCACGAGGCGGACGATCCCTGGCCGCTGGGAGCGGGCTCCTCCGGCGTGCGCGGCTTCTATTCGCCGGTGCGGAATTTTTTTACTGGAGCAGTGTCACCGGGGATCGGGAAACAGAACACGTTCCCACCTTTCTATTCCGCGGCTGGCTTGCCGCGCCAGCAGTATGTGCTGTGGGCGCTGGCGGCGGTGGATGGTTCGATACACCTGGAGGACGGTATCAATGATGTTATGCCGAAGGTGCCGTGGGGCAGCGACATTGCTGCGGTGAAAAGCGATTGCGGTTCGGGATGGCAGATTCTAGCTTCCTCAAGAAATGGCGGGAACGACAGCGTGCGCGCCTTCGAGATCATGGATCGGGAGCCCGTCGCGGTGGGTACGGCGGCTGAGTTCAATGGCCGGCTGACCTCGCTGTGGAGCAAAGACGACGGGAGCGCGGTGGCGGTGGAACGCAATCCGGATACGGGGAAATATGAGGCCTATAGCCTGGCCGTTGCTTGTCATCAGTAGCGTGCTGGCGCTGGCCGCGGCGGGCACAGCGGCGGTGCGGCCGCGTTATGGCGGCACGCTGCGAATCATGCTGCGGGAGACGTCGGTTTCGCTGGATCCGGCGAGGCTGAGTGCTGTGCAAGGAGCGCGCATTTTCCCGCTTATGTTCGAGGGATTGACGCGATTTGATGCGCACGGCCGCCTGCAGCCTGAGTTGGCGACTCGATGGCAGAGCGATTCCTCCAACCAGCATTGGCAGTTCTGGCTGCGCCCGGGGGTGAAGTTTCACGACGGGACGCCATTGACGGCAGAGGCAGCGTCGGCTTCGTTGCGCGCGGCCAACCCATCATGGAGGGTGAGCGCCGATGGCGATTCGGTCGTAATCGAAACGGCTGCGCCGGATGTGGAGCTGCCCGCGGAACTGGCTCTGCCGAGGAATGGGATTGCCCGTCACGCGGGGAATAAGGTGGTGGGCACAGGCGCATTTGCCGTCAGCGACTGGCAGCCGGGCAGAAGCCTGGCGCTAACCGCGAACGAGGATTACTGGGGCGGGCGGCCGTTTGTGGATTCCGTAGTTGTGACGCTGGGGCAGAACTGGCGTCAGCAGATGGTTGCGCTGGAGCTGGGAAAGGCTGATGTGGTGGAAGTGGCTCCCGAGCAGGCGCGGCGGTTGAGTTCGGCGGGTCGTACGATAACGGAGTCGGCGGCTAACGAGCTTGTCGCCCTGGTTTTCACGCGCGAGCCGCAATCCGCCGACGAAACACGGGTGCGGCAGGCGCTCTCAGCTGCGATTGACCGCGCATCTATCGTGAACGTGCTGCTGCAGGGGCAGGGATTGGCCGCTGACACGATTCTGCCCAACTGGATGACCGGCTACGCCATGCTTTTTGCTGAAGCCGGCCAGCACACGGGAAATGTGGATGCCGGGCCGGTGACAGGCACGATGACGCTGTCGTATGACGCAAGCGATCCGGCCAACCAGTTGATCGCGGAGCGGGTGGCGCTGAATGCTCGGGATGCAGGGATCAGCGTGCAGACGGCAGCTTCGGCTGCGAACGCAGATGCGCGCCTGGTGCGAATTGCTCTGGCATCGCCACAGCCGCAATTGGCGCTGCAGGTGGTAGCCGGGGCCACAGGCTTGGCAATTCCACAGTTCCAAGGGACAGCGCCGGAAGAGCTCTATGAACGGGAGAAGGAGATGCTGCAGTCGGGCCGAATCTTTCCTGTGGCGCATGTGCCGGAAGCTGCGGCCATCGCGCCCGGCGTGAACGGCTGGCGCGCCGATCTTTCAGGGGGCTGGCAACTGGCCGATGTCTGGCTGGGGAGCACGCCGTGAGCTTCCGCCGCAAGCTGCTGCTGATGTTCACCCTGACAGTGTTTGTGGCGGTGGCAGCGGTGGCGTGGACGGTGTCGGTAATTACACGGCGGGCCTTTGAGCAGTCGGAGCAGGAGCGAACACAAGCGCTGGTGGCGCAGTTTCACCGCGAGTTCAACCGGCGGGGGCAGGAGGTGGCGAGCCGGGTGGATGCCATCGCAGGTAGCGAGGCAGCGGCGCGAATGGCGCTCGACCTGAGCCGGCAGCCGGGTAATGCGGGCGCGTACGTGAACGAGGCGCCATCGGAAGCCAAGGCGCAGCAACTGGACTTTCTCGAATTTGCCGACGCCGGCGGCGGCATTATTTCCTCGGCGCAATGGCCGGCGAAATTCGGCTACAAGGAGCCGCTGCTGGCGAATGTTTCCCAGCCCTCGGTCAATGCGTTCCTGAAACGCGAAGAACTGCCCAATGGCGCGGCCCTGGGGCTGTTCGCCGTGCGAACCATCCGAATGGGCGACAAGGCGCTGTACGTGATCGGCGGGCGGAGACTGGACCAGGAATTCCTGGCTTCGCTGGAGCTGCCGGCGGGAACGCGCGCCATGTTGTACACAGCAGGCGGGGCTACATACTCTCCGGGAGCGCTGGTGGATGCGGCCGGGCGGGTGCCGCAGGCGGAGAAGCTGCAGCCGTTGGTCGAGCGGGTTCAGTCCACCGGCGCGGAACAAAGCTCGGTGGTGAGCTGGTCTTCAGACTCTGCTGACAGCGAGAACGTGGACGCAATTCCGCTCAAAACCGAGCAGGGCGAATTGCTGGGAATGCTGCTGGTGGCGAATTCGCGGCGGGCGCTGGTCGCGGTGGAGGCGCGAATACGCTCCGCGTCGCTGCTGGTGGCAGGTCTGGCTCTGGTTGTGGCGATCGTGGTGAGCAGTTGGATGGCTGCCCGGGTGACGCGGCCGGTGGAGCAACTGGCCGAGGCGGCCCGGGAAGTGGCCGCAGGGAACTGGCATGCCCAGGTGCAGGTGGACGCGAGCGATGAACTGGGCGAGATGGCCAATGCCTTCAACCGTATGACCGAGGAGCTTACGGAGCAGCGCGAGCGCCTGGTGCAGGCGGAGCGGGTGGCGGCGTGGCGGGAACTGGCGCGGCGGCTGGCGCATGAGCTGAAGAATCCGCTGTTTCCTTTGCAGATCACGGTGGAAAACCTGCTCAAGGCGCGTGAGCACGGCGGCGAGCAGTTCGACGAAGTGTTTCGCGAGAGCGCGAGCACGCTGCTGGCGGAGATCTCCAATCTGAAGACGATCATTGGCCGCTTCAGCGAATTTTCCAGGATGCCGCAGCCGCAGCTGCAGGCGGTAGACATCAATCAGCTGGTGCGCAATGTGCTGCAGGTTCACCAGGCGCAGCTGGCAGCAGAAGGACGGCCAGTGATCGCCATTGAGCTGCAACTTGACGACACGCTGGGCAAGGTGGCGGCGGATCCGGAGTTGCTGCACCGGGCGCTGGCCAACCTGGTGCTGAATGCGATTGACGCCATGCCGAGAGGCGGAACGCTTACCCTTCGCACGCGGGCCGGAGCCGACAGCTTCTTCATCGAGGTGAGCGACACCGGTACCGGGCTGAGCAAAGAGGAATGCGACCGGCTGTTCACGCCCTATTACACTACCAAGGAGCATGGCACCGGGCTGGGGCTGGCCATCGCGCAGTCGGTGGTGAGCGACCACCAGGGCAGGATTACGGTGAAGAGCGCGCGTGGGCAGGGCACGACATTCGTGATCGAACTGCCGCGGCGCCGGGAAGATGCGGCGCAGTTCAGCGCCAGGACAGGATAGGGACCGGGCATGGCCAGCAAAGCACACCTGCTGATTGTGGACGACGAAGCCAACACGCTAGCGTCGCTGGCGCGCGCCTTCCGGCTGGTGGGGCATGAGGCGACGGTGTGCGACAACGCGGCGAAGGCACTGGAGCTCGCCAAAGCGCAGAGCTTCGACTTGATTCTTTCCGACGTAGTCATGCCCAACAAGGACGGCCTGGCGCTGCTGGAAGAGCTGAAAGCACAGGGAGTGAGCGCGCCGGTGGTCATGATGTCGGGCCAGGCGCACATCGAGATGGCGGTTCGAGCCACCAAGCTGGGCGCGCTGGATTTTCTTGAAAAGCCGATTTCGACGGAGAAGCTGCTGCTCACCGTGGACAATGCGTTGCGGCTGCAGCGCCTGGAATCAGAAAACCGGCAACTGAAGCAGCGCCTGGGCAAGCACGAGATGGTGTGGGCGGGCGAGGCCATGCGCCGGGTGATGGCACAAGTGGAACGGGTGGCCGCCAGCGAGACGCGGGTGTGCATTCTGGGGGAGACCGGGACGGGGAAAGAGCTGGTGGCGCGTACGCTGCACGAGCGCAGCTCACGCGCAGGAGGACCGTTCGTGACAGTGAATTGCGCCGCGGTTCCGGCGGAGCTGATTGAATCGGAGCTGTTTGGCCACGAAAAGGGCTCTTTCACCGGTGCGGCAGCACGGCACATCGGTAAGTTCGAACAGGCGCAGCACGGGACGCTTTTCCTGGACGAGATAGGCGACATGCCCCTGGCCATGCAGGCGAAGCTGCTGCGGGTGCTGGAAGAGAACGAGATCGAGCGCATTGGCGGAGACAAGCCTACAGGCGTGGATGTGCGGGTGGTCGTGGCCACGCATCGCAGCCTGGAGGCGCTGGTGGAGCAGGGAAGATTCCGGCAGGACCTGTTCCATCGTATTTACGTCTTCCCGCTGACGTTGCCGCCTTTGCGCCAGCGGCGTGATGACATTCCCGCGCTGGTTGCGCACTTCGTGCGGCAGGTGTGCGCGCAAAACGGGTGGAAGGAAACGCCATTCACGCCCGAAGCAGTTGAAGCGCTGCAGAATTATTCCTGGCCAGGCAATGTGCGCGAATTGCGTAATGTAGTGGAGCGGATGATTCTGCTTTCGCCGGACGGCAGCGTGGACTTTAACGTGGTGCAACTGGCTCTGCCCAGGGTTCAGGGAAGCGCCGAGTCAAAAGGCCACGCTTCGGGAACACTGGCTGAGCGGGTTGATGACTTTGAGCGGGAAACGATTCTGGCGGAACTGAAACGGAACCAGTTTCACGTAACGAACACTGCCAAGGCACTGGGGCTGGAGCGCAGCCATCTTTACAAAAAAGCAGAGCAATTGGGAATAGACCTGCAAGCGGCGCGCAAGATGGGGGAAGGTGAGAGTTCGTAAATTAAAGCAGACAAGATTATGCTGGATCATAGAGGTCTAGATAAATGCACAGGTCCAGCGATTGGCCGCCGGTGCGTCCGCCGGTGATCCGTTCCTCGCGGCGTCCGCGCTGGCTGCTGGTGGTTGTGGCGGTTGCCGTCATCCTCCTGCTGGGCGCCCGGACATGGCTCTCCTATTACATTGACGCGATCTGGTTCGGAGCGCTGGGCTACAGTGATGTGTTCTGGAAAACACTGAGCATCCAGTCGGTGGTGTTCCTGGCCTTTGCGGCGGCCACGTTCGTAACCCTTTACGGAACATTTCTGGCGCTGCAGTGGGCATATTTGAGCGATCTGCCCATCGGGCACACGATCTGGATCGGGGGACAACCGCTGCGCCTGCCGGTGGAGCCCATCCTGCGCCTGATTGCGATTGCGGCCTCGCTGCTGATCGGGCTGGCGAGCGGCGCGGTGATGATGGCGCAGTGGCCCATGCTGGCGCTCTATTGGTATGCACCGCGGGGCGCGGGCGCTGCGGACCCGATCTTCGGCAAGCCCCTGAACTTTTATTTGTTTACGTTGCCAGCATGGGAACTCATTGCCGGCTGGCTGACGCTGCTGGCAGTAATTATATGCGGGGTGGCGGTGTTCTTTGTTGTTGTCGCGGGGGGCACGCGAGCGCTGGAAAGAAGCCGCAGCACCTACCGTCCGCTGTCGTGGCGGGGCCTGTCTCTTTCTTTTGCTTTCCTATTGCTGATGGTGGCCGTCCAAGTGTACCTGGGCCGTTACGACCGGTTGTTTGAAGGGCACACCATTTTCAGCGGCGTCAGCTACACCGATGCCCACATCACGCTGCCTGGGCTGCTGGTAGTGTGCATTGCGCTGGTGGTAGGAGGGGGGATTGCTGCGGCCAACGCGATCCGAGCGCAACGCGGGCGCTGGCTGGTGGCGGCCATGGTTCCGGCGGTTGCCTGCTACCTGGGGTTTCAGCTGGCGGGATGGTATGTGAGCAGCTTCATCGTTAAACCCAACGAATTGGTGCGCGAGCAGCCATATATCACGCACAACATCGAGCTGACGCGGCAGGCATTCGGGCTGGACCGCGTCTTACAACGCGAATTTCCCGCCGAAACCAGCGTGCAGGCGGCGGATGCAGCGAACAATCAGCCCACACTGCAGAACATCCGCTTGTGGGACTGGCGAGCGCTGCAGGACACGCTGCGGCAGATCCAGGAAATCCGCACTTATTATGATTTTCCTGACATAGACATAGACCGGTACGAAATCAACGGCGAGGAGCGCCAGGTGATGCTGGCGGCGCGCGAGTTGAACCTGGACAAGCTGCCGGAGAGCAGCCGCAACTGGATCAACGAGAAGCTGATCTACACCCACGGCTACGGCATCACCATGAACCCGGTGAATGGATTCACACTGGAAGGGTTGCCGACGCTGCTGTTGAGCAACATGCCGGTGCAGAGCGCGGTCCCTGGACTCACGGTGACGCGGCCGGAGATCTATTTTGGGGAGTTAACCAACGACGACGTGTATGTGAAGACGCGGCAGAAGGAATTCAACTACCCGCAAGGCGAGAGCAACAGCTTCACCTCGTACCAGGGCACGGGCGGGATTGTGCTCGGCGGCCTGCTGCGCCGAATTCTCATCGCGGCCGCCCGAAGCGATTTGGCCAAGCTGCCCTTCAGCGATGACGTAAACAGCGGGAGCCGGCTGCTGATGAGGCGGAATGTGCGCGCGCGGGTGGCGGCGCTGGCGCCGTTTCTGACCTACGATCCCGATCCCTACATCGTAGTGGGTGAAGATGGCCGTCTGTACTGGATGATGGACGCGTTCACCACTTCCGACAGCTATCCCTACTCGACGCATTACCGGCTGAACGATGACCGCATCAACTACATGCGAAACAGCGTGAAGGTGGTGATAGACGCTTACGACGGCACGACCACGTTTTACGTCTTCGACAGCGAGGACCCGATTATCGCGGCCTATGGGCGCGTGTTTCCCGGGCTGTTCAAAGATGCGGCGGCGATGCCGGCGGATTTGCGAAAGCACGTGCGTTATCCCGAACTGCTGCTGGGGCTGCAAGCCGAGGTATACGGGCTGTATCACATGATCAATCCGGAGGTGTTCTACAACCGGGAGGATTTGTGGACGGTGGCCAGCGAAGTAGGCATGAATGAGCCGGGCGAGCAGAGCACGCAGACGATGCAGCCGAATTTCGTGCTCATGAAGCTGCCGGGGGAGAGCGGGATGGAGTTCGTGGAGATTCTGCCTTTCACGCCGGCCAACCGCAACAACCTGATCGGGTGGATTGCCGGGCGCAGCGATGGGGTCCACTACGGCACCTGCGTGGCCTACGATTTCCCCAAGACGAAACTGGTGGATGGACCGCTGCAGATCGAGGCGCGCATTGACCAGAATGCGCAGCTCTCCGGGCAATTGACGCTGTGGAACCAGCAAGGGTCGCACGTGCGCCGCGGCGGGCTGCTGGTGATTCCGATCGGCAAGGCGCTGCTTTACGCGGAACCAATCTATCTGCAGGCGGAGCACAGCCCCATGCCAGAACTGCGACTGGTGGTGCTGGCGCTGCAAGAGCGACTGGCGTACGGGCCAACCTTTGAATCCGCTTTGACTGGTCTGTTCGGGGGAGCGGCCTCATCCACGGGCCTGGGGACCACAGTGGCGGAAGGGGGGCAACAGGCCCCGGCATCGGCCACGCCAGCGGGAGCTGTCGCCCAGCGGGACTCCCTGATTTCGCAAGCGGCCAAAGACCTTTCCGACTACCAGCGGCTGACGGCGGAAGGAAAACTGGGAGAGGCAGGACAGAAACTGGAGCATCTGAAGCGGACGCTGGAACAACTGAACTCGCATACGAAATGATGGACGCGCCCGCCAAATGCATAGGTGCTGGGGTCGCGTCCTGCTCACGACACTCGGGTGCGCTCGCTCAGCATGACATGGCGAGGGTTATCTCGCCTTGTTCCCATTCACCTTCCACTGCTAGAAGAGACCGTAAGCAGAGCGGCGGCGGCACGGGGAAGTTCAAATATGTAATCGCCACGCGAATCAGGCTGGACCTCGATGCTTTGCGGCGGGGCAATGCGGCCATCGGAATCGAAGCGCATCCCGCCGTAGGTCACGTCGAGCGATAAGGAATCGAGGCTGGGCGCCTTGAGCAGAAGAAGCTTTCCCACGCCCGCCTGCCGGTCGAGATGAACGCGCACCGTGCCGGAAGCAGATGAATCCTTGTTGATGACCACTACGTTCGCCGCGCAGTTCGGGCAGGCACTGGTGGCATAGGCACGGAC